>CAYVMM010000067.1:0-7109 GCA_964452535.1 uncultured Gammaproteobacteria bacterium
GGGGCTGAAAGGCCACCACCAACCGGCGATCGGGCCAAGCCTCGCGGACGGCCTCTAGAGTCCGGCGGATCTCCTCCGGATGATGACCGTAGTCGTCAATATAAAGGACCCCCTCGCGCTCACCGCGGACTTGCATGCGTCGACCCACGCCGGAGAATTGGGCCAGACTCCGGCGAATCGTCTCCGGAGCCAAGCCCAGATAGTGAGCCACAGCGATGGCAGCAACGGCATTAGCCACATTGTGGCGGCCAGGGACGGTAAGCTCGGCCTCCAAAAGCGGCGCTCGGGCACCACGCTGCCAGCACTCGAAGGCCATGCACGAGCCTCGCGCAACCACCGCCCGGGCCTGATAGTCCGCCTGGGGATCAAAACCGTAGGTGAGCCAGGGCTTGGCAAGGCTGGGCAACATGGCTCGTACCCGTGGATGGTCCCGGCAGAGTACTGCCAGCCCATAGAAGGGCACCTGTTGCAGGAATTGATGGAAAGCCTTTGTCAAATAGCGGGATTCCCCACCGTAGGTGTCCATATGATCTAGGTCGATGCCGGTGACCACCGCGACTTCAGGATGCAGGTAGAGGAAAGAGCCGTCGCTCTCATCCGCCTCCGCTACCAGATAGTCACCTTGCCCCAGCACTCCCGTGCCGCTGATGCTATTGAGCCGACCCCCGATGACCAGCGTCGGATCCAAGCCGCCTGCATAGAGGAGGCTAGCCACTAGAGAGGTCGTGGTGGTCTTGCCGTGGGTCCCGGCAATGGCCACGCCGCGTTTGAACCGCATAAGCTCGGCTAGCATCTCGGCCCGAGGAATCACTGGGATGCGTCGTCGGCGAGCAGCCACTACTTCGGGATTGTCGGAGGCGACTGCCGAGGAGGTCACCACCACGTCCACATCAGCCACCGAGGAAGCCCGGTGGCCCACATGGATCGCCGCTCCAAGCCCACGCAAGTAGGCCACGGTCGAAGACTCCTTCAGATCGGAGCCACTGACAGGGCAACCCAGCCCTAGCAGAACCTCGGCAATCCCGCTCATGCCGATCCCGCCGATGCCCACAAAATGGACTCGGTGGTCAGGTTGCCAACCGACGGGCTGTCTCCCACCTAAGGACGCCTTAGGCCGCATGACAAGCCCCCTCCTCGCAAGCCTGCGCCACCATTCGAGCCGCCTCGGACTGCCCGAAGGTCCGAGCGGCCTCGCCCATAGCGGCGAGCTGCCTGCGGTTTCCCAAGTCGCCATCCAAGCGTCGGGCCACCTCCTTGTCTTGCCAAGTCTCCTGAGGTATGCAGACAGCCGCACCCCGCTTCACTAGGGCCTCAGCATTGCGATGCTGGTGGGCACCGACAGCGAAGGGGAATGGGACCAGAACGGCCGGCATCCCCACTACGGCGAGCTCGGCCACCGTAGCCGCCCCCGATCGGCAAATAGCCAAGTCAGCCTTGGCATAGGCCCTTGCCATATCCTCAATAAAGGCCGTCGTCTCCGCTACAATCCCCTGGTCCTTGTAAGCTTCCCGGACCTTTAGCAGCTCCTTCTCCCCTGCCTGATGGTAAATCTCCACGGCGTGACGGGTCTGGCCCAGGCAAACGGGAAGATGCTGATTCAGGAAATGCGCGCCTTGACTACCACCGAAGGCCAAGATACGAAGCGGACCTTCATGCCCCGAGTCACGCGGTTGCCACAGGGCCTCGTTCATCAGCAGCTCTCGGCGTACCGGGATGCCAACCCATTCGGCCCGACAATCAAGCTGACTTGCGGCTTCTGGAAAGCCGGTCAGGATCCGGCTTGCCAGCCCTTTCAGGAATCGAATGGCTCGACCCGGGACCGCATTCTGCTCATGCAGGATGAGCGGGCAGCCGATCAGCCGCGCAGCGAGACCCGTGGGAACCGTCACATAGCCTCCCATGGCCAGGACGGTGTGCGGGCGGAGCCGCTTGAGGACCTGACAGGCCCCCCAAACTGCCCGGTTAAGGGACCAGGGGAGCGCAACCCAGCGTCGCCAACCGCTCCTACGAAGCCCCTGCATGGCTACAGTGGCCAGCGGAAAGCCTGCCGCAGGGACCACCCGGGCCTCTAACCCTGTGGCAGTGCCCATAAAATGGACGTCCACGCCGCGATCTTGGAGCTCTGCTGCTACCGCCAAGGCAGGATAGACATGCCCTCCGGTCCCCCCAGCCGCGATCACTACCCGGATCACGTTCGCCCTCCCGTATCGGTCGAGGCGGAAGGTCCCTGAGAAGTCGCACGCGAGCTTTGCCGCCCAGCGCGGTCGATGCTTGCCAAGATCCCCAACGCAGACAAGGTGGTGACCAAGCTAGACCCCCCGTAGCTCACCAACGGCAAAGTTAGGCCTTTAGTGGGCAGAAGGCCCAGATTAACCGCCATGTGCGCCACTGCTTGGAAGCCAATGATAAAGGTCAGGCCCTGAGCAGTAAGGCGTCCATAGGCACTTGGTGCTTGTTCTGCGATGGCAAATCCTCGGTGAATGAAGAGGACATAGAGGAGGATAACCCCCAAGGTACCAAGCATTCCTAGCTCTTCACCGATAACTGCGAAGATGAAATCGGTATGCGGCTCCGGCAGATAGAATAATTTCTGAACCCCGTCGCCTAGCCCCACACCGGTAAACTCTCCCCGACCAAAAGCGATCAGGGATTGACGAAGCTGGAAGCCCGACGACTGCGGGTAGGCCCGGGGATCGAGAAAGGCCACCAGCCGCTGATATCGATAGTCGCTGCTGAAAACGGCCCAAACGGCCACTGGCAGAAGCACCGAGGCCGAGCCTAATAGATGACGCAGGCGCATCCCTCCTAGAAAGCCCATTACCAAGGCAGCACCGACAACCATGACCGCCCCCCCAAAATCGGGCTCAGCCAAGAGCAGACCAGCGGCAAGGGTGGCGATCCCTAGGATCGGTAAAAGTCCCCCATGGAAGGTCTCTAACCGGCCTTCCCCCTTACGCACTAGGAAGCTAGCGAGATAGAGCACCAATGCCACCTTGAAAGGCTCGGAGGCTTGGACTCGGAACAAGCCAAGATCCAACCAACGGCGGGCGCCCTCCACCCCCACCCCGATTCCTGGCACCAGGACAATGATCAAGCTCGATAGGCTTGCCAAAAGGATCCAAGGGGCTAGCCGCTGCCATAAATGCAGGGGAACCCAGGCACAGGTAATAGCAGCCACTAGGCCCATGCCCAGATAGACGCTTTGGCGGGCCGCAACGTCGAAGGAGCTGCCGATTTCCTTAGCTGCTATAGGCGCTGAGGCGGAGTACACTATGATCAGGCCCAGGACAAGGAGGCCCCCAGTAGCCAGGAGCAGGCCCGGATCAGGCAAGATTCGGCGCAGCTGTTGCTCACGGCTCGGCATAGGCGCCTCCCCGAGCTTGCACGGCTCGGCGGAAATCCATCCCCCGGGCTGCGAAATCGGTATAGCGATCGAAGCTGGTGCAGCCTGGGGAAAGCACCACCGAATCTCCTGGGAAGGCCACCTCCATGGCTCGGGCCACCGCCTCGTCCATGTCACTCACCCGCGTCATCGGAACCTCAGGGCCAAGGGCATCTGCAATGGTCTCCGCTGCTTGACCCATAAGCATCACCCGCCGACATCGGCTCCGCAGAAGCGGAGCAAGGGCCGTGAAATCCCCTCCTTTGTCCATCCCCCCGGCAATCCAGATAAAAGGCTCCGGCAAGCCCCCCAAGGCGGCCTGGACAGCGCCCACATTGGTGCCTTTGGAATCGTTGACGTAGCGAACGCCGTCGATCTCGGCTACCACTTCCATACGGTGGGGCAAACCAGCGAAGCGCCTTAGGGCTAAGGCCATATCAGAGGCAGGCAGCCCCAGGGCCGCACCTGTGGCCAGTGCCGCGGCAGCGTTTGCGCGGTTGGACCGTCCCATAAGTGACCATTGCGCCAGCGGCAAGACCGGTTCATATTGCCCAGACCTCCCGATTACCAGCCACTCCGTTCCCTTTAGGGTCGCAACCCCTGCCCCACCCGGGCCAGGCTCGCCCTGGCCAAACCAAGCGAGGCCCGACTCAACTTCCAGGCGGGCTGCTCCTGCCCGGATCTGGGAATCGTCCCGATTCAGGACCGCTGTATCGCCGGGACCCAAATTGCGAAAGAGGCGCCATTTAGCCTCGAAATAAGCGTTCACATCGGGATAGCGATCCAGGTGATCAGCACTCAGGTTGAGCAGTACCGCCACCTTGGGCCGGAAATGGTCTAAAGCCTCCGCCTGGAAGCTCGAGACTTCCACGACGAAGCCATCGACCTGCCCGTCCGCTAGCAGATCCAGAACAGGAGTCCCCAGATTGCCGCCCACAGCAACCCGGCGACCCGCCGCCTCCAGCATGGCTCCAACCAAAGTGGTTACTGTGGACTTTCCATTAGAGCCGGTGATTGCCACCACCGGCGCCGGTGCGTAACGGCCAAAGAGTTCCACATCGCCGAGTATTTCCTTCCCTGGGCCAGACGCCTGCCGAACAGCCGGCTCATCGAGACGAACCCCCGGGCTTACCACCAGCAGCTCGGCGCGCTCTAGCAGATTCGGATCCAACTTGCCCAAGGCCAATTCCTCGAGAGCACCGGTCTCCGGCAACTGCTCCAGGCCCGGCGGCACTAGACGCGTGTCAGTAACGCCCACCCGGGCCCCTACGGCAACAAGGAAACGGGCAGCGCTGGCTCCGGTTTGACCCGCCCCCACCACTGCTACTACCCGTCCAGCCAAGTCTCGCAGGGCAGCGGAAAAGGGGGCGCTGGAGTGCCCAAGCGCGGATACCATGGTAGCCTCAACGGATCTTGAGGGTAGACAAGGCAAACAGCACCAGGACGACGGTTATAATCCAAAAACGGACGACAATACGGGGCTCCGGCCATCCCCGTAGCTCGAAATGATGATGCAGCGGCGCCATCTGGAAGACGCGTCGACCTGTCCATTTGTAGGACACCACCTGGATGATCACGGAAAGGGTCTCCACTACAAAAATCCCGGCCATGATCAACAGCTCGATTTCCTGGCGCGCTACCACCGCCACCATCCCTAGGGTAGCCCCTAGGGCCAGGGCACCGACATCCCCCATAAAGACTTGGGCGGGGTAAGCATTGAACCAGAGGAACCCCAAGCCAGCGCCGATCAACGCCCCACAAATGACAGCCATTTCCCCTGCCCCCTGGATATGAGGGATGTTCAAGTAGTCGGCGAAGACAGCGTGGCCAGTGGCATAGGCAAAGATCCCGAGCCCAAAGGCAATCACAAGCACTGGGAAGATCGCCAAGCCGTCCAAACCATCAGTGAGGTTGACAGCGTTGGACGTCCCTACAACGACGAGGATCGCGAGGGGAATGAACCCCCACCCCAGAGGAATCAATAAGTCCTTAATAAAGGGAAGACTCAAGGCCGTAGCCGCCCGGTCCTGAGCAAGGAAGTAAAGAGCCATAACCCCACCGGTGGCCACCATAACCTGACAGGCCAATTTGGAACTGACGCCAATGCCAAGCGGATCGGCCTTGACCAGTTTGCGATAGTCGTCGGCCAATCCGATCAGGCCAAAGGCAGCAGTCGTCAGTGTCACAACCCAAACGTAACGGTTGGCTAGGTTGGCCCATAGCAAGATGGGCACGACCAGGGCAATCAGAATAAGGGTCCCGCCCATAGTAGGGGTACCCGATTTGGGTATATGAGACACTGGGCCATTTTCCCGAACCGTCTGGCCAATGTTGTAGCGGCTCAGACGCGCAATCATCCAGGGGCCGACCAAGAAGGAGATCCCTAAAGCAGTCAGCGTGGCCGCGATGGTCCGGAAGGTAATGAATTGGAACAAAGAGAAGCCCGGGAGCTCCCCCCAGTGGCCGTAGAGCAGGTGATAGAGCACCTACCCCTCCTTCCGGGTCAAATGCCTGACAAGTCGCTCCAAGCGCATGGAACGGGAACCCTTCACCAGGATCCGATCGCCGGCCACGGCTTCCCTTTCCAGGATCTCGGCGGCCTCCCACCAATTGGTTAACCTCCAAGCACCGGGGCCAAAGGCCTCTACCGCCGCGGTCGCTAGCTCACCCACCGCTAACAAACGGGACACGCCGGCAGCCCGGGCGCGGGCACCGACGTGACCATGCCATTTCCACCCTTCTGGGCCCAGTTCACCCATATTTCCCAGCACTAGCCACTTACGACTGGCTCCCTGCGTAAGCACCGGTAGGGCTGCCTCCAGGGAAGCCGGATTGGCATTATAGGTATCATCCAGGACGATCCAACCAGGGGACGTCTCCCGGACTTGTAAGCGCCCCTCCGGGACCACTGTCCTTGCCAACCCCTGACTCGCTACCTCCAGAGGAAAGCCCAACACGACCGCCACGGCGGCCGCGGCAAGGGCATTACGGGCATTGTGCTGACCCGGAAGGCCCAAATGAGTCTCCGTCTTTTCCCCTGCGGTACAGATCTCGAGCACTCCCCCTTCGCCGGCCGGCTCCCAACGGCCCGTGATCTCCCCAGGGCTTTCCAATCCGTAACGAAAAACGATTCCCGGCGCAGCCGCTGCCCAATGGTCAGCAAAGGGGGAATCGGCATTGATGACAGCAACCCCGTCCCGATTCATCCCGGCCAAAAGCCGCCCCTTTTCCGCTGCCACAGCAGCCACCGAGCCTAGGCCCGCCAGATGCGCTGGAGCGGCATTGGTAATCACAGCCACATCCGGTCGAACGATTTCGGCAAGCCGGTCCATCTCTCCGGTTCGGTTGATTCCGACCTCTACTACGCCGTAGGTATGGCAGCCCCTCAGCCCCAACAGGGTTAAAGGGGTCCCGACGGTGTTGTTCCAATTGCCCGGCGTAGCCAGAACCGCCTCCCTAGAAGCCATCCGAAGCGCCTCAGCCGTCATATCCTTGACGGTGGTCTTGCCACAGGATCCGGTAATCGCGACCACCCTTGCCGATTGGTGAGCGCGCCATTCGGCTGCTAAATCCTGCAGGGCCCGGCCAGTATCCCGAACCGTAATCCGGGGCAAGCCCGCCGTGCTATTCGGATGCTCGACCAGAGCGGCCGCTGCCCCAGCCTGCTGGGCCTCGGAGAGAAAGCGATGGCCATCAAAGCGCCTTCCCCGTAGGGCCACGAAAAGCG
>CAYVMM010000068.1:0-7088 GCA_964452535.1 uncultured Gammaproteobacteria bacterium
TGGTCCAGTCGATCCCCGCCACCGGGTACATGAAATCGGTCGGCATCGGGATCCGGGTCATATCCGCCCCCCAGGCATCGTCCGGGCCGCCGGCGGATGGTGGCGCAGCAGATACGGATAGACCGGGTTCTGGGGTTGGCGCCGGCTCGCGTGCGGACCCGGGGCCACCTCAATGTTCTCCTTAAATAAGAAGGGGTCTTCCTCTAAAAGAAGACCCCTTAAAGCCGCAGACTGTTGACTACTTAGAGTTAGCTACCGAGATTCCCCCAACCCCCGCTCTTACTCTTCTAACTCTATTCTTCTGCCCTTCAAGCTTTCTTTTAGAAGCTCAGATTAACCGTGGCTTGGTAAAACTCGCTGGCCACCGAATCATCCGTGAGGTCTAGTCCCCCGGCAAAGCGCATGGAAAAATGCTTAGGCAGCGCGAACTCCACATACGGGCCCAGCCATTGATAAATCTGCTCATTGTCAGGAGCAGGGCCCTCCCGCGTTTTTATCTGCCGCAAGTTTTCCCAGTGCACACCAACAGAGCTAACGGGCACATTACGCATGCCAAACGCGGCCGGGCGGATCCCGCCATTCGCCCAGGTATGGAGAAAGTCACGATCCCGATCGTCACGGAGTGCTAGATAGTAAGCAAGGTAGAGCTCACTTGTGAAAAAGGGCGTATCGTAATTAATGGTAAGATTGGGTACCATACCCTCCCCAGCTTGGATATCACTGCCAATAGTACTACTAGACAGTAACGCCCCGTTCAGCATGCCAATGTTAGGATTGACGCTTAAAGCGTCATCTAAGAAGCGAAAGTTCAACCCCGCCCCGACTTCTGTCCAGAGGCCTTCTCCGCCCTGCGGATTTGTTGGATCAAGGAGACTCCGACCAAAATTAGGATTGGTCCAAAGCCAGCTGTAGAAGGTGAAATCCACATTATCGCGAATTTCGTAACCGGCACCAAAAATGGTTTGGAAACCAAAGAAGGTGTCCTGTTTAAAGCTTATATCGCCGTAGAACTTCTCCGTATCGAAGCCACCGCTGCCTACTTCTTGCCCTTCCAGCTCGGCTACCCTCGATTGGAGCCTTTCTAGTTCTTTTTGGGTCTGCCTTACTCCCCCCTCACCCACTTGATGAGCAAGCGCCACTGTCGAAGGAGTAGCAATGCTTAGGAATGCCAAATATACTAACGGGCTTTTTTTTCTCATTTCTTCGCGCCTCCGTTATCAATTATGAGAGTACCCTACCAGATAAGCACCTCACTCCATGGGCCATAGCCACCCCTACCCGCAGCAGGCACACATTACCACACGAAAGCAAATGCTCAGTACCCTAACGCCCCATGCTATGGATAGCGGTCACCTTAGCAAGTTGTCAAGGTACTGAAAAACTCTCCTGAGGAGATTTTATAAGTGGACTGTTGTACTAGGGCGCCCTTCCAGGCGCCGGGGCGCCGTTCGGCTGCGTTCGACAGTCGTTGCTATCCTAGAAGCGGATGTCGCAATCCAAAACCGCACGGAGCTCACCTATGACCTCCATCGCCCCCAACCCGCCCCGGGTAACCGCCCGGCTGCTCGCCGACGACGGTCTCTTTCCCAATAATCCCCACCTGGCTTTGCTGCGCTACCAGGGCGCTTTCCCGGCGGGTGAGCCCGACACCATTGAGGCAGTCTTCGGCGCCAACGGGTGGCCGCCCGCTTGGCGCTTCGGGATCCTGGGCTACCATCACTACCACAGCACCGCCCACGAGGCGCTCGGCTGCTTTGTCGGCTCGGCTCGGACCCAGTCCGGCGGTCCCGAGGGGCCGGTGCTAGAAGCAAATGCCGGCGACGTGGTGATCCTGCCGGCCGGTACCGCCCACAAGGCAGTGGCGAGCCAAGGCGGCTTCCGCTGCGTGGGCGCCTACCCAACCGGGCAAACGCCGGACATGAACCGCGGTAGCCCCGGTGAGCGCGACGCGGGGCGGGAGCGCATCGCGGGTGTCCCTGTGCCGGAGGCGGATCCGGCCTATGGCCCCGAGGGGCCCCTCTGCCAGCATTGGCTCACCCCCGGGACATCGAATCAAGGCAGCTGAGTAACGAAGGTCGGCAGTCCAGGACACCACCAACCCAGCGTTCAACCATTTGATGGGCGAACTATTTGGCATCCGAGGGACGAAGCCAGCCAGAAGAGTCGCAAGTGGGGGGTATCGCCCTTCCGCTGGAGCAAGGCAGAGGGTATTGACGAGGCCTGCGAGGCGAATCCCTGATTACCCCGAATGTTGGCGGCCGGATGGGAAATAAGGGGGGGCGATGGCCTCCAATGTGGAGCGAGGAGGGGTGGTATGAAATCTAAAGCGCTCGGGCTCTCACTCTTAGCGAGTATCGCATTCGTTGCCGTCTTTGTCGGGACTACGCTCGCCTCCGAATACATCTCCTATCCTTGGAATGCCGCCATTCTGCTCGGAATAATGGCAACAGGGATGACCATCTTGCTCTATCCGCCGATCAAGCTCGGTCTGGATTTAAACACGAAAGAGAAAAAGGCAATGCAAGGCGAGGAGGCCTTGATGGAGGCTGAAGAAGACCTCAAAGAGCTAGCCAATCGCTGGGAGCAACAGCTCCGGGAGTCCTCGCCTGAAGAGGAGCTAGAGGCTATTAAAAACCGCGCCTTCGGCGCCTACGCTGCCCTTAACAGCACCGGTTTTCATGCAGAGGCAGTCCACTTCAAGACTCTGGCCTCGCGAGAAGCCCCCCTCGAAGAAGAGCAATCCCCAAAGTCCAGCACGACGGGGAACTAGCTTGATCGTCCAAAACAACTGCCGGCGGGACTCCGAAGAGCCGCTCCTGGACCTCGCTGGCCTAAGGGAGGCCACTCCGGCTCGTCTCGGATCGGTATTGAAACGGCTAGAGCATCGCCGGGATGTTCTGAGTGATCTGGCCCAGATATCGGTAAGAAATGACCGATTCGGAATCCCCTTCCCTACTAACGCAGAGATTCCAGTTCCTTCTCCCAGGCCTCCAAGGCCCGCCGCTTTTCCGAATCGCAGGGATGGCGCTCATACTCGCCCCCTACCGAACGGTCCCTAGGATTCAGGAGCTTATCCACCACCCCCTGCTGAAAGCCCAGCTCGAGGACGAAGGTGGCCGCAGTACGGCGAAGATCGTACGGCGTGACCTGTTCTATAATCGGTTCAGCCTTGGGATCCTTCCTAACACGCTCAGCTGGATTGATGGCGCGGCGAAGGGCGTGGGTCAGGGTGCATTCCGAAAGGCACGTCGTACCCTGAATGGCCGGGAAGGCCCAAGAGGGATTGCTAGAAAAGCCCTGCATCTCTTCCAAAAGCCGTAAGGTCTTGGGAGGTAAGGGCACAACATGGGACCTCCCGCTTTTGGCCTTATCAGGCGGAATGGCCCAGACCCGCCGAGCCCAATCCACCTCCTTCCACTCCATGGCCCGCACTTCCCCCGGCTGCTGGGCCGTCCGGAGAATAAATTCCAGGGCGCCTCGCGTAGGGGGCCAGAGGTTGAGTCTGTTAAACTGGCTAACCAACGCTTGGATCGCTTCCCGAGTCAAGACGCGATCCCCCGACTGCTCCCAGGATTGCTTGATATGGATCGCCGGGGATTGCTCTAGCACCCTTTGTTCCACAGCAAAATCGAGCATCCGCCGCATGACGGCCAGCGTTCGATTGGCCTGCATCTCGGCGCCTCGGTCCCGGATGCCGTTCACCAAGCCCACCAGGTCCTTTCGCCCCAGCTCGCTGAGTCTGAGCTTGCCGATGATGGGAAGCACCTCCCGCTTAAGGATCCGTTCCTCTTCCGGCCAGAATGCCTTGTTGATCCGAGCCCACCGGTCCAAATAAGTTCGGGCAAAAGCCTCCACTGTAGGTCCCTGCGGGGTTTTCGCTCCGGACCACTCCTTTACTCGGGCCGGATCTTCGCCTCGCTCCCGCCGGGCCTTGGCCTCAACCAGCTTGGCCCGAGCGGTCTTCAAGCTCATGGCCGGCTGGATATCGCCGGCCTTCAAGTAAGTGCCCAGAGTCAGCCGGTGGATTCGTCCCCCTTCCTTATAGAAATAAAAGAAGCTCTTGGTGCCCTGGGGAGTCACCCGAACGCCCAAGCCCCCTTCCTCGGTAACCTCGTATCGTTGGGGCCTCGGCTTCAGGGCATCGACTTGCTTAGCGGTCAGTTGCCTTGCCATCCATCGCTCCTCGCTGAACTGTGGGACGATCCCAAGCCTTTAGGCTAGGATGACCAAAGCAAGGATCAATAACAAGCGGGAAAGGGACTCTACTCTCGCAGGTTCCATACCACTAACCGGATCTCGAATCGGCCTTTCAAAGCCCGGGGCCAGCTTAGGAGGGAGAGGTTGTGCGATCGGACCCTGCCTCCCGAAACAGGGCACCCACATCGGGAACAACAAGGCGGTCGGTCTCCAGCCGGATTTTCTCCCGGAGCCAGGGCTGATTGGCGGCTTGCTCCAAATCGCTCTCTCCCAATTCCAGACAGGAGCCCAACTCCCAGCGCGGCAGGGCTAAGCGAGTCAGCCAAGGGCTTGCAAGCGGACCCACCCCTTCGGAAGCGAATCCGGTGGCCAGTGCCCGCAAATACCGAGGAAGGATTTGACCGGGATCCGAATCCTGCAACAGGGCACGCGTGGCCCGCTTACGATTCAATACCTGACCGGCAATGCGCAGAAGACTGCTTTCCAACCGTGGCTGCTCTTGGAGCAACCGCTCAAAGAGCGGTTTGTTCAGCCATCGCAAGCTCAGGCGATTCACTGCCTTGGCCGTGGCACTGTAGCGCTCGCCCTCGAAATCCTCGGCTCCAAGCACCGAACCAGGCCCCCAAAAATCGGCCATCCTCGGTAGCCCAGTGGGCGTTTTCTGGTAGGTCACGACCAGACCGGAATGGACCACGTACAAGCCCTTCCACTCGCCGCCTTGCCGAAAGAGGCTGCGCCCAGCCGAGATCCCCTCAAGATGCTCCAGACATTGGGCCAACCGGTAAGTCTCAGCCCGATTGAGCGCCCGGGGCAAGCAAAACCGTTGAAGGCCGCAGGTAACACATGAGCTTAAGCGAGAGTGCACCATGGTTCAAAATAGCCGCCTTATCGGAAGAAGCGGGAATGAGGCAAAGAGCCCCGAATAGCACAAGTCGAATCTTACACCGATGCCCCGCAACGGGCTTGATCTCCGTCAGCTGCAGGCCACAATAACAGCACCAAGGCCCCATCGACACGGTGCCCCCGTCAGCCGTCGCTCAATGCCCCTTGTAGGACTTAACGCGCTTTTTCAATACCCTGGCGGCAAAGGACTCATGGAAAATCGCGACAACGTCAGGGAGCCCTTTTATGACCCAACTGACATTTGCCAACCAATGTGCGCTGGTAACCGGCGCGTCCAGTGGCCTCGGCGCAGACTTCGCTCGAGAGCTCGCCAAGCACGGCGCCAACCTGATCCTGGTAGCACGCAATGGGGACGCGTTGACCGAGGTGGCCGACGAACTGCAGCAACAACATGATATCCATGTGGACTGCCTCCCCATGGACCTGAGCCAAGAAGACGCCCCGGCCTCTCTCCATCAGCGGGTGGCGGAAATGGAACGACAAGTCGACATCCTTGTGAACAACGCGGGATTCGGCCTACACGGTCATTTCTTAGATATCGAATGGGCGCAGGAGCGCGCTATGCTGCAATTAAACATCG
This sequence comes from uncultured Gammaproteobacteria bacterium, assembly GCA_964452535.1. Lineage (GTDB taxonomy): Bacteria > Pseudomonadota > Gammaproteobacteria > Thiohalorhabdales > Thiohalorhabdaceae > Thiohalorhabdus. The sequence goes on from CAYVMM010000068.1 coordinate 5,681, forward strand.
TGGCACTCGTTCATCTGACGCGGTTGTTCGCTGCCGACATGGTACAGCGCGGTTACGGTCGCATCCTGCAGGTGGCTTCGGTGGGGGCCTACCAGCCCACTCCGACTTACGCCAGCTACTCCGCCACCAAGACCTTTGTCCTGTTCCACGGTGAGGCCCTCCACCATGAGCTCAAGGGAACGGGCGTTCAGGTCAGCGTCGTCTCGCCCGGGGTTACGGCCACTCGTTTCTTCAGGGTCGCTGGTCAGGAGCCGACTCTGTACCAGCGGTTATTCATGATGCCGAGCCATCGGGTCGCCACTGTCGGGGTGCGAGCCCTGCAACGGGGCAAAGCCAGCGTTGTGGTCGGTGTGCGCAACAAGATAATGGCTTTCTCGGTACGCTTCATGCCACGACGGGCGGCTACTGCAATCGCCAGTGCCCTTATGAGATGGGGTTAGCCGGTCGACAGTCGCAACCAGGTCGCGAAGGACAACGGAGAGGAAAGCCCATCCATGGCAAGCGAATCACGAACGGTGCTGCTGGCTGCCCTGATCGGTAATACGGTGATCGCGGTTACCAAGTTTGTTGCGTCCGCTATCTCGGGTTCCTCTGCCATGTTCGCGGAGGGGGTGCACTCGGTAGTGGATACGGGCAACCAGACCCTGATGCTACTCGGGCTGCGACGCGCCCAGTGGCCACCGGACAAGGATTTCCCCTTCGGGCACGGCAAGGAGGTCTACTTCTGGAGTTTCGTAGTAGCCTTATCCATCTTTGCCGTGGGCGCCGGCATCAGCCTGTACGAAGGCATCCACCACATCCTGGATCCCAGCCATCTGGGCAACCCCTTCATCAACTACGTCGTACTAGCCATCGCCATCGCTGCAGAGGGCCTCGCCTGGTACTACGCCTGGCGGGGCTTCCAGAAGGCCCGAGGCAACATGGGCCACTTCGAAGCCGTACGGGAAGGCAAGGATCCGACGCTGTTTGTGGTGCTTTTCGAGGACAGCGCGGCCCTATTGGGTTTGATGGCGGCCTTGATCGGCGTCATCCTGACCCAGTTGACTGGCAATCCGGTGTATGACGGCATCGCCTCGGTAGTGATCGGGCTCATACTGGGTAGTGTGGCCCTCTGGCTCGGATTCGAGACCAAGGGGCTACTCATCGGAGAGGCCGCCCACGAGGAGGTACGCGCGCGAATCGCCGAACTAGCGCAAGCCGCCTCGGGTGTGGAGGCCGTCAATGAAGTAACCACCCTGCACATGGGGCCCGAGCATATCATCGTCACGGTTAGCCTGGACTTCCAGGACAATCTAACCGCACGCCAGGTCGAGGCGACCACTGCCGAGCTCAACCGGGCCATCAAGGCGGCTTGCCCCGATGTCGAGCGGGTCTTCGTCGAGATGGAAGCCGCCGAGACCCACGAGGC
>CAYVMM010000069.1:0-7035 GCA_964452535.1 uncultured Gammaproteobacteria bacterium
TGCGTTGCGATTTCCGGATGTGTTCACGCGCATGCACGCTACTGCCGTTACGGATACGCTGTGCGTGCTACTGGTGCTGGCCGGATTGGGCCTGAGGGCAGGGGCCACGCTGGCGCTGGCCAAGCTGGCTCTGATCCTGTTGTTCTTGTGGTGTACTACCCCCACGGCCACTCATGCACTGGCGAAGGCCGCACTGCACGGGGGGGAGTGCCCCAAGTTAGACGGACAGGAGTAACCCCCCATGGAATCACTGATCGACATCGCACTGCTAGCGTTTCTCGTCGTGGTGGCAGTGACCGTCATCCGGCTGCGTGATCTATTCGCTGTGGTCATGCTGTTCGGTATCTATAGCTTCCTGTCGGCGACCTTGTTTGTCGTGATGGACGCGGTTGATGTCGCCTTCACCGAAGCGGCGGTTGGCGCTGGAATCTCCACCGTATTGATGCTGGCCACTCTGGCATTGACCGAACGCCGTGAGAAAAAGCCGGCACATAGGCCGATCCTGCCGTTTCTGGTCATCAGTATCACAGGCGCCTTCCTGGTCTACGGCACCTTGGATATGCCGGGTTTTGGGGCGCCTGATAGCCCCATGCAACAGCATGTGGCGCCGTATTACCTTGAGGAATCGGGTCATCAGATCGGGATCCCCAACGTGGTGACCTCGGTGCTGGCCAGCTACCGGGGTTATGACACCCTGGGTGAGACCACCGTGATCTTCACCGCTGGTATCGGCGTACTCACGCTTCTAGGCGCCGCTCGCCGGGTACGCCGCGAGCGAGAGGGGCGCTAATGGAACACCACTTGATCCTGCGGGTGATCACGAAGTTCATCATCCCCTTCATCCTGCTGTTCGCGCTCTATGTCCAATTCCACGGCGAGTTCGGCCCGGGGGGTGGCTTCCAGGCGGGCGTGATCTTCGGCGCAGCGATGATCCTGTATACCCTTGTGTTTGGAGTGGAGAACACGGTCCGTGTTGCCCCGCCGGGCGTGCTTCGGGTCTTGATGGCGGTCGGTGTGCTCATCTTTGCCGGTACTGGTGTGGCCGGAATGCTGCTGGGCGGCAATTTTCTCGATTACGACCACCTGGCGCACAACCCGCACCACGGCCAGCATTACGGCATCATGCTGGTTGAATTCGGGGTCGGAATCACGGTTGCTTCGACCATGATCATGACCTTTCTCGCCTTCGCAGGCCGCGGCAGTAGAGAGGATTAGATCGGCCGAACGAACGGGCGGCAGCGTGTGGGGTGGGAAGTAGCCTCAGGTGCGCGCACGGATCCGGTGATTGCTGATGGAGATCTTAGGACACTACAACTACTGGATTGTTATCTTCCTGATGATGGTGGGACTCTACACCGTCATCAGCCGCGGTAATCTAGTCAAGAAGCTCGTAGGTCTCAATATATTCCAGACCTCTGTGTTCATCATGTACATCAGCCTCGGTTATCTGCGCGATGGGGCCGCACCCATCCTAGAGGAGGGGGTCGAACGCTACTCCAATCCGCTCCCGCATGTGCTGATCCTCACCGCAATTGTGGTCGGTATCGCAACCACCGCGCTGGGATTGGCGTTGGTCGTGCGGATCCGCGAGGCCTACGGTACGGTGGAGGAAGATGAGATCCACGCCCAGGACCAGAATTTTTAAACGTCGCAAATCGAACGGCTCTTTGGAGCCCATCTCGCGCCTGTGACGTGCCGTCTGGGATAAGAACGGACCGTGGACCAGATACCCGCACTGATCATCGTCATCCCCCTGTTGGCTGTACCCCTCTGTGTCCTGCTGCCCAACAATCGGCTGCCCTGGTTGTTGGCGACTGGGGCCACTTGGGCCGTGCTGGTAGTGGCCGCTTTGCTCTTGCGCCAGGTTCTTGATGGCGGTGTAGTCAGTTACGAGCTAGGCGGGTGGCCGGCGCCGTACGGTATCGAGTACCGCGTGGACGCGCTGAATGCCTATGTCATCACCATGGTGGCTATGGTTGGGGCAGCGGTCACGCCCTTCGCCGGCCACAGTGTGGCCCGTGAGATCCCCCGCAACCAGATCGCGCTGTTCTACGCGTTGTATCTGCTGTGTTACACAGGGCTGCTGGGTATCGCGATCACCGGAGACATCTTCAACCTCTTTGTCTTCCTGGAGATCTCGTCTCTTTCCTCGTATGTTCTGATCAGCCTGGGCCGTGACCGCCGTGCACTCACGGCTGCCTACCAGTACCTGATCATGGGCACCATTGGCGCCACGTTCTTTCTGATCGGCGTCGGTATGCTGTACGCGATGACCGGTACACTCAATCTGGCCGACCTGACCGCCCGGCTGCCGGAAGTTGCCGATACGCGGACGGTCTTCACCGGTTTCGCCTTCATCGTTGCGGGGCTTGGCCTTAAGGCTGCTGTGTTCCCGGTGCATCTCTGGCTGCCGAACGCGTACGCCTTCGCCCCCTCGGCAGCCAGCGCATTGATCGCCGCGACCGCGACCAAGGTCGCCTTATATGCCCTGGTGCGTGTCCTATTCACGGTATTCGGGGCCGATTACAGCTTCGGCAAGCTACCGATGCAGCCGCTCCTCATAACACTGTCGCTGATCGGTATCTTTGTGGCCTCGTTGAATGCGGTGGTGCAGGGCGACGCTAAACGCTTGCTCGCGTATTCCAGTGTTGCCCAAATCGGTTACATGATCGCGGGCGTGGCCCTAGCGACCACAGCGGGTATAACCGCGGGACTAGCCCACCTGTTCAACCACGCGCTAATGAAAGGGGCCCTGTTCCTGGCCCTTGGCGCTGTTACCTATCGACTCGGCTCCACCGAGATCGTGGCCATGCGTGGGCTAGGCTACAGAATGCCCTGGACCATGGGCGCTTTCATGGTCGGCGGCTTGAGCCTGATTGGTGTGCCGCTCACTGCGGGATTTGTCAGCAAGTGGTACCTGATCGTGGCCGCGCTCGAAATGGGCTGGTGGTGGCTGGCTGCAGCGGTTCTGGTTGCGTCGCTGATTGCCTTGGTATATATCGGCCGCGTAGCCGAGGCGGCGTACTTCCGGGTGCCCGCTTTGCCTGCCTCGAACCCCTCGGTGTCGAATTCGCCTACCCGGGAGGCTGACGAGGCACCTCTTGGGCTGTTGGTGCCAACCTGGGTCCTGGCACTGGCCAATATCTGGTTCGGGCTCGATACTCGGCTTCCCATTGGGGTTGCCAGCCTGGCGGCGAGTAGCCTAACCGAAAGCTCGCCGTGACCTCACAACTTACGCTGATCCTCGTATTGCTGGTCCCCATACTGGGTGCGGTGGGTATAGTGTTTGGGGGCCGCTGGCCCAATCTGCGCGACACAGTCACGTTACTTACCGGGGGCATCCTGTGCGCCCTGGTGGTTTCGCTGTGGCCTGTAGCGGTCGCAGGGCAAACGCCTCGGGTCATGCTGGTGGAGATCCTACCCAGGCTACCGCTGGCGCTCAAGCTCGAACCGCTGGGGATGCTGTTCGCGCTGATCGCGAGCTCCCTCTGGATCGTTACCTCGATCTACTCGCTTGGCTACATGCGTGCCCACCACGAACAGCACCAGACGCGCTTCTACGCCACCTTTGCCGTCGCCATAGCAAGCACCATGGGTGTGGCCTTCGCCGGCAATATGTTCACCTTGTTCCTTTTCTACGAGGCATTGACTGTCTCGACCTACCCTCTGGTCATCCATGAGGGTACCTCGGAGGCCCGGCGCGGCGGACGCGTCTACCTGGGTGTGCTGTTCATGACTTCGATTGGCCTCCTGCTGTTGGCGATGGCCTGGACCTTCAGCGAAATCGCAAGCCTGAATTTCGTCGCCGGCGGTGTATTCACCGGTGATACCCCGGACTGGCTCATTATTGTATTGTATGCGCTCTTCGTGTTCGGTATCGGCAAGGCCGCACTGATGCCGTTCCACCACTGGCTGCCGGCAGCGATGGTGGCACCCACCCCGGTCAGCGCGCTTCTGCACGCCGTGGCCGTGGTCAAGGCGGGAGTGTTTACCGTGCTGAAGATCACTGTCTACCTGTTCGGTACCGAACGCCTACTGGCCGCGGCGGCAAATGAGTGGCTGCTGTACGTGGCCGGGGCCACCATCCTAGTAGCTTCTCTGGTCGCCATGACCAAGGACAATCTCAAGGCTCGGCTGGCCTATTCCACGGTTAGCCAGCTGGGCTACATTGTGCTGGGCGCCTTGCTGGCGACGCCCATGGGCGTTCTTGGTGGTGGGATGCATATCGCCATGCACGCCTTCGCCAAGATCACCCTCTTCTTTGCCGCCGGTGCGATCCTGGTGGCGGCGCATAAGACCGAGGTCAGCCAGTTCGATGGACTGGGACGGCGCATGCCGCTGACCTTCACCGCCTTCGCCATCGGCAGCCTCAGCATCATCGGCTTGCCCCCTTTCGGCGGTATGTGGAGCAAGTGGTACTTGTCGCTGGCGACCATTGAGACCGCACACTGGGTACTCCTTGGGGTATTGTTGTTGAGTTCGCTGCTCAATATCTACTACCTGCTGGTGATCCCTGTGCGCGCCTTCTTCTGCGGCACCGCGGGATCGGATACGGAGCTTCGGGAGGCGCCGTTGCCGTGTCTTTTGGCCATGGGCATCACCAGTGCCGCGTGTGTTACCCAGTTCTTCTTCCCAGGCCTGGTTTACCGACTGGCAAGACTCCTGGTGACGGCCTGACCTCATGGCCAGATCAAGCCACGAACAGGGTCGAGGCAACCCCCATCGAGAGCCAGGCTGGGCTGACAAGCCACGTAATCGCCAACGTATCCGCTGGGCTCTGTACGCTGCCTGTGCGCTCCTGGCGGGTGCCGATCTCCTGATCCATCGCCATGTGGAGATGGCAGCCGAAGGCCTGCCGGCATTCTACGCACTGTACGGCTTTTGTGCCCTGATCACGGTTGTGCTCACCGCCAATGGGCTACGCCGGCTGGTCAAGCGCGACGAGGGCTATTACGGCGACGGCGATGATGATTCTGCCTGAGTTCCACCCGTTTTTACCCTTCCTCGCTGCGGCCGCACTGGTGCTGATCACCCGTGGTTGGCTGCGGGCGCTGATCATGCTCGTTGCGCCGGTGGTCGGGGGTTTGCACCTGCTCGACGCTGAACCGGGCATCATGACCCGGATGCAGATCCTGGATCTAGAACTGGTACCCTACCGGGTCGACCGGCTCAGCCTGCTATTCGGTTATCTATTCCATATCGGTGCCTTTCTCGCCGTGCTGTTCGCCCTGCATGTGCGCGATACCCTGCAGCACGTCGCTGGGTTGTTGTACGCCGGCAGCGCTGTGGGGGTGGTGTTTGCTGGTGACCTGCTGACGCTGTTCGTGTTCTGGGAGCTCATGGGGCTAACCTCGGCGTTCCTGGTCTGGGCTGCCCGTGACCGAGCCTCCATGGCAGCCGGGGTACGCTATCTCCTTTTCCAGGTGCTGTCCGGTGTGCTGCTGATGGCCGGTGCGCTTTGGCACGGCTCGATGACTGGCAGCTTGCTGTTTACCGAGATCGGCCTGGCCTCGGCAGCGGGCTGGCTGATCTTCCTGGCCTTCGGTATCAAGTGCGGCTTCCCGCTGATGCATAACTGGATTACCGACAGCTATCCGGCCTCTACCGTCACGGGCACGGTATTTTTGTCCGCCTTCACTACCAAGGCGGCGGTTTACGCCATGGCGCGCGGCTTCCCGGGCGCCGAACCGCTCATCTACATCGGTGCGATCATGGCATGCTATCCGATCTTCTTCGCGGTGATCGAGAATGATCTCCGCCGGGTGCTCAGCTACTCCATGGTCAATCAGCTCGGTTTCATGGTCTGCGGTCTCGGGGTAGGGGGCTCGCTGGCGCTAAACGGCGCCGTGGCCCACGCTTTCAACGACGTCCTGTTCAAGGGACTGCTGTTCATGTCGATGGGCGCCGTGCTCTATGTCACCGGCCGGACCAAGGCCTCGGATTTGGGCGGTCTCTACCGTCGCATGCCGGTCACCACGGTCCTCTGCATCATCGGTGCCCTGGCCATTTCCGCTTTTCCGCTATTCAGCGCCTTCGTGAGCAAATCGATGATCATGTCGGCGCTGCTGCACGAAGGCCATCCCTGGGTGTGGCTGGCGATGCTGTTCGCCTCGGCAGGCGTACTCGAACACGCCGGGATCAAGATCCCGTATTTCGCCTTCTTCGCCCATGACGCCGGCCTGGAGGCGAAAGAACCCCCTTTCAACATGCTCGCCGCCATGGCTGCTGCAGCGCTGCTGTGTGTGGCCATCGGTAGCTATCCAGCAATGCTTTACCAGATCCTGCCGTTTGAGGTGCCATACTCGCCTTATCACACCACCCATGTGCTCGCCCAGCTCCAGCTGCTCGCGTTCGCCACCCTGGGTGTGGTGTTCCTGCACCGTACCGGGCTCTATCCGGCCGAAATCCGCGCCGTGAACCTCGACATTGAGTGGCTCTGGCGCTGGGCGCTGCCAGCGGTGGCGCATAGGGGTGTGAGGGTGCTGCGCTGGGTCCGCTTGAGGCTGCATGACAAGGTACAAGCGCTGCGCCCTTGGGGGGACTATGTGGTGAGCAGTAGCGTCTTCCAGCCTGCGCCAGTGCCCAACTGGCCGACTGGTAGTATGGTATTCTGGGTGGCGGTCTTCCTCGCCATTATGCTTTTCATCGCCCTGGTGATCGGGCCGATCGGCTGAACGACAGCTGCGATGCCGTAGGGACGCTTGCCTCGATCCGGCCCCGAGCCCAGTGGCGTTGGCTAGGTGTATAGGCCGAGCACCAAGACAGTTCCTAGCAAGATCAGGATGAGCAAGAAGGCGAGTCCGCTGGTTCGCCAACTCCATTGATCAGATGCCAGGGCTTGGGCCCTCCAAGCCTCCCAGGCAAAGGCGACCACGGCGCCCCAAATACGATTACCGGGGAGCCATAGCCTCCTCCACGCTGGAGAGAAAGCCGCTAGATGCCTGGAGGTGGTGTACCCTATTGGCTCGAGCAACATGTAGAGATCACCTGGCGGCAGAAGGGCCCACTGCGGCAGCTGCCGGCGACGGCTTAGGG
>CAYVMM010000070.1:0-5344 GCA_964452535.1 uncultured Gammaproteobacteria bacterium
CCTCCGGTGGAACAGGGCCTTCTGACGCCGGCGCTGCTCCGACGAGATTGCTTCGGTTCCTGCGGGCCCTCGCAATGACGGTCCCAGGCCACTCCCGGCTTTCGCCTCCTATAACGGAATCGCCGGGCATTTCAGCGTCAGCCTTCCGCGGGGCGCCTTTCACTGGCTTGGGCCAGGGGTGGCCACGCCAGGAGAACATCCCGGATGCGCTCGGCCGCGCGGCCGTCCCAGCGCTCGGGGATCCGCCCCGCCTTGCCTCCGGTCTCCAGGATATCGTCTACGGTCTCCAGAATCCGGTTACGGTCCGTGCCAGTCAAGGTGTTGGTGCCCTGCTCCAAGGTGACGGGACGCTCGGTGTTGTCGCGCAAGGTGATGCAGGGGATGCCGAGGGCGGTGGTTTCCTCCTGCATCCCTCCCGAATCGGTCAGCACCAGTCGGGCCGCGTTCATCAGTCCCAGCATCTCCAGATAGCCCACCGGCGGCAAGACCGCAATTGGATAACGACCCCCTTTGGGCCAGCGTAGATTATCCAGCCTTTCCCGGGTCCGTGGATGCACCGGGAAAAGCACGGGCATTCGCTCGCTAACCGCTTCCAGGGTTCCCACCAAATCGGCCAGGCGCTCGGGACAGTCCACATTGGCCGGGCGATGGAGGGTAACCAGGGCGAAGCCCTGCCCTTCAAACGCTTCGACCGTTCCTGGGCAGTAGCGTGCGAGGGTCGTCGCAGCCGGAATGGCCCGATCCCGATGGCGATGCAAAGAATCGATCATGACATTGCCCACATCGTAGATGCCCTGCGGGGCAATGCCTTCCCGTAGCAGATGCTCTCGGGCCCCGGGTTCAGTGGTGAAGTGCCGCTCCGCCAGCTGATCCGTCAGCACCCGATTGATCTCCTCGGGCATGCGCCGGTCACCGCTGCGCAGCCCAGCCTCAACATGCGCCACAGGGATCCCCTTCTTTGCCGCCACCAGCGAGCAGGCCAGGGTGGAGTTAACATCCCCCACCACCATTACGGCAGCGGGTGCAACGGCATCCACCACGGTCTCGAACCGCCGCATGATCTCACCGGTCTGTACAGCATGGCTCGCCGAGCCCACCCCTAGATCAATGTCCGGCTCGGGCAACCCCAGCTGGCGGAAAAAGGTCTCCTGCATCTCGGGACCGTAATGCTGGCCCGTATGTACCAAGCAGACAGGGAAAGGGGCCTTGCCCAAAGCCCGCAGGATGGGGGCTGCTTTCATAAAATTCGGACGCGCCCCCACCACGCTTATTAATCCTCCCTCCGGCAAACGATGGAGGCGTCCCTTCGAAGGCTCGGTCACAATCCCTATTGCCCCTCGTTCCGAGTTGAATTGGGAAAAGCCTGGTTCAAGCTGGCCTGGGTACAGCGGAGGGCCTCTTCGAGCAATCGGACGCGCTCCTCAAGATGGGCCAACCGATCACTGCTCTCCGGGGGAGCTGTCTGCGCTTCTTCCCAAGCCGTTTCCTCGGTGGATCCGGGCAGATCCCCGGCGATCTCTTCCGCTACCGCATCAACCGTTTCTCGGCTAATGGTATGGAGTCCTTCCAAGTAGGCGAACAACAGGAGTCGATCGCAGAAGGTATTAATCCGGCGCGGAATTCCTCGGGTATAGTAGTGGATCCGTGGGAAGGCCTTAGGCCAGAACTGGGGATCCCCGGCCCATTTGACTTGCTCCAACCGATGCCGGATGTAGTCTTGGGTCTCTTCCTCCTGAAAGGGCGCTAGATGACAGGAAGCAATGACCCGCTGCCGGACTTGCTCCAGATTGGGCCGCTGCAACGCTAGTCGGAACTCAGCCTGACCCAATAGCAGGCTTTGCAGCAGCGGCCGTTGCCCTTCCTGAAAATTGGAGAGCATGCGCAAGGTCTCCAGGCCGCTAAAGGGCAAGTTTTGAACTTCGTCCAGAAGGAGAATGGCCCGCTTGCGGGCTCGACTTCGCTTGCGCAGATAGTCCTCCAGAGCCCCGATCAGGGTCGCTTGGGAGTGGCCCTTGGGAGGCAATCCAAAGGCTTCCGCGATCCGTTCCAAAAGGTCCTCGCCCTGGAACGGGCTCATCACCAGATGGGCAACGACGATGCTTCGGGAACGATTCAGCTCATTGAACAAGGTCTGGGCCAGGGTGGTTTTTCCGGTCCCCACTTCCCCGGTCACCACAACAAAGCCTTCCCCTTGCTGAATACCATAATGCAAATAGGCCAGAGCCCGAGAATGGCCCTGGCTCTTAAACAGAAATTGGGGATCCGGGCTAAGCTGAAAGGGCTTGCCCTTCAATCCGTAGAAACGCTCATACATCGGCTATCGGCCTATGGCTCCGATAGGGACCCTTCCGATCCCCCTTATCAAAAGGTCTTATCCAGCGCTACCGTTGCCTGTTGTTGGGTAAAATTCCGACCAAGGAATCGCTGGGATTCGGCTTCCCGATTCTCGTATACGTAGCGTACCGAAAGATCTAGGGAATCACCCAGCTGACGCCGGATTTGCGCCCGGGCTGACCAACGCCGGTTGGTTCCGCCAGTTCCGGCGAAATCCTGCCTGTGCCATCTGCCTCCCGCTTGCAGATCGGTGCGCTGCCCCACCTGCCAACTCACCTGCAAGCTTCCGCCATAGGTTTGGCCTTCCAGATCCCGCCCCTGAAACTCTCGCTCCCCGACGAAGCCGGTTAGATCCAGATTCGTTGGCCCACGGCTCCAGCCGAGGCGCGCCTGGACTCGTTTTTGCAAGATAACGCCCGCATCGACCACCGTAAGCTGCGGTCCCAGGCTCCCCACCTGACCGGGAATCAACCCCCTCGATAGCCCTGTCTGGAAATCCGTTTGGGTGATCAGGGTCTCGTTGTAGCTCAAGTCTGCATTCCAAGTGGGCCCTTGATGGGTGAACGAGACACGCCAGTTGCTCCCAAAGAAGCGCTCCCCATAGAAACCTTCCAAAGAAGTATGACGACTGGGCCGCCAGCGCAGCCCCACATTCCAAAATGGGCCATCAGGCCGCCTCCGGCCGGGGGCGCGAGCAAATTGGTTGTCCTCGTAGCCCCCCGTGGCAAACAGCTGGGTCTTGGCCCCTATGCGAGTATTGAGCTCGCCTTCCAAGCGTTGCAGGGTGCGATCCCCCCTCCCCAGGAGTCCTCTCCTCCTCCGATCGCCGCTTCCCCGACCGTCCTCATCTCTCCGCTCATAAGTGAGACGCCAGCCTACGCGATTAAACCTCGGGCCACTGCTCAGGGTTGCATTAGCCGTCTGCTGGGTCCGACTACCAAACCGGCTCCCGAACTCGACCCGCTCAATCCGATAGCGGGCTCGAGCTTGGGCAAAGCTACCCAAAGCGTATTGCAAACGGGGTCCGGCAGCGAGGGTAGTCACATCGCCTCGCCCTCTCCCAAACGTCCGATTGTTGGAGGGCGCAGCGAGGGCCGGATCCAGAATTTGCTGACTCCGGGTGGCATCGGCCTCTAGGAATAGGATCCGGCGAATTAGCTCCAGAGAACCGTCGGCTCCCAACCGATGAAAGGTCGTGCTGCGATCCGGTTCCTTAGCGAAGAACAGATTCTGCATTCGGTAATTAAGCGCCAAATCCGCCCGCCTCCCCCTACCCTCCACCTGGAGCCCGGGGTTGAGCTCAGTAATGTATTCCGATTCCTTTCCTGGGGAACGCAGGTCCACATTATCGGTATAGGTCTCGGCTACCCGAACTTGCGGGGTTAACTCCCATTCCCCCGCCTGGAGCGGACCGGCAAAGCTTACCCCCCCCAATAGCACAGGTAGCCACCGCTTCTTCACCTCCGTCGCTCCCGACAGGGGAGCCCACACAGGCACGAAGCCGGCAAGAGCCCCAAATCGGGGCATCAATATCGGCCGTAGTAATAACCCATGCTAGGCTCTCGCGGACTCTTATTCAGCAATAGCCGAGTTTGAGTCGCACAATCTTCGAGCAGGTTCAGGCTTTCCTTAACCATGCTCTGCAATGTCCGGCCCGACTCCACCACAATCAAAACCTGACCCGCCTGCATGGCGAGGGTTACCGCCTGAGAGTCTCTGAGAAGGGGGGGAGAATCAAAAAGGATTACTCGATCCGGATACCGTGTGGCCAATTCGTCGGTCAGATCCTTCATATGCCCGCTGGCAAGGAGCTCAGGGGATCGAGGATGAAGATCCCCAGCGGGCAGAATCCGAAGGTTAGGAACATTGGTATTGACGATCGCCCTACCCAGTCCTTGGCCCCCCTTTTCCAAAATCTCAGTCAGACCTAGCCAGTGAGCGAGTCCGGTCAGACGGCTCAAATGGCGACGGGTCAGATCCCCATCAATAAGCAAGACGGTGTAGTCCTGCTCCATGACGATGCTCATGGCCAAATTAAACACCGTGAAAGTCTTGCCCTCACCAACCTGAGGACTGGTAATCTGAATCAAATTACCCGGAGAGCCTTCTTTTTGGGCAGCCGAGAAAGCGTGAGTCAGGATTGGCCGCTTAACAATGCGATACTCCTCCCGGAGGCGCGTATAACGGCTATCTGGAATTAAATAGCCCTGCGCTTCAAGCAGGGAGAGATCCAGATCGATCACCTTATCCTCAGCAAATCCTTCGGCCTCCTTGACTTCCGAGGAAGCTCGAGGGCCCTCTTCTTTTGGGTCTTGTTCCCCTGTCGTAGGCAGTTCGGACTCTGAAATCTGGTCCGGCTTCTCCTTCATGGCTCGTTCAATGCTACTCATAACGAGCTCCCCCCCTCAGAGACCCAAGCAGTTAAAAACGTTACTAGATCATTCACACTGGCTAAGATAGCCTCCCGCTCATCGATCAGGGTGAGGGCCGCTCCAAAGGCCACAATTAAGCCCCCCAGCGCAACCAGATAAGCGCTAATCTTGAGAAATCGGCGCGCCCGGCCCCTCGGCGTTACGACTTGGTGGACAGCGCCAAGTACCGGGACACCAGTGACCGAGTAGAGCTCACTTCGGCTATAAAAAGTCGGCCAGAGCAAAGAGAAGAAGACTCCCAGGGCGGCTCCACCCAACAGTGCCCCACCGAAGCTTGCGGTAACGAGGAGACGTCGATCAGGCGCTACTGGCTCATTGGGCACCCGAACCGGATCAACCACTCTGAACTGGATCTGGTTACTATTGCGCTTCGCGTCTTGAGATATGTCCGCCCTCTGTTTCCGTTGGAGAAGATCCTGATAAGTCTCTCGAATCGTCTGATAGTCCCGTTTGAGCCTGGTTAGTTGCGCCTCGACCTGGGGAACCGTATCGACTTTCTTCTTGAGTTTTGCCACTTGCTCTCGATACTGCTTTAACCGAGCCTTAGCAGCCGCTACTTGGGCACGGGCCTGGGCCAC
>CAYVMM010000070.1:5444-6726 GCA_964452535.1 uncultured Gammaproteobacteria bacterium
CCTCGGAGGTTGTGGCCCGGAGATCAAGATCGGTAGCCCGCGCGATCTTCTTGAGATTAGGACGGGCCAATAGCGTTCGTGTCATCAGCTGGACTTGGCTCCGGGTATTGGTATCCACCGCTAATCCCCGCAGGAGCGGCTTTAGCATGGATTTGGTTTCGACGTGGAGGCGCGCTGACGCTCGATATTGATCAGGTACTTGGTAGGCATAGGCCCATCCGGCTCCGGCCAATATCCAGGCAAAGGCCAGAGCCATCCAGCGATAGCGCCAACATCCACGAAGGTAGGTGATTACTTGCCCAAGTATCTCTTGCATCGGAGCCAATCTACCTCGTAGCGACTACTTCGAAACCCGAAAAGCTCAAGCGCTGGATCCCCAGAGAGAGGGATAGGTGCAGGGAAAACGCTTAGAACCAAGCTTCAGGAATAATCACGATGTCCCCAGGAAGCATCTTGACATTGGCCGATATGTCGCCTTCCCGCAGGAGCTCATCCAGCTGGACATTGTACTGTCGCTGCTCCCCCTCAACCTCTCGCACTAGGACAGCCCGATCGCCAGCAGCGAATTCGGTCAACCCCCCAACCGCAATCATGACATCCAACAGGCTCATTGTGCTCCGATAAGGGATGGCTTGAGGCTCGGCGGCCTCGCCTACCACTCGGATCTGCTCGGAGGGCACTCCCTGGAAGCCGGTAACCATAACCGTAACCACCGGATTCTTGAGGTAAGTAGCGAGCTCGTCCTCCAGAGCATGGGCCAACTCAGTGGGTGTGCGACCAGCAGCCCGCAAATCTTCCACCAGAGGCGTTGTTATTCGCCCGTCCGGACGCACGGGAACCGAGGTGGAGAGTTTCGGGTTTTCCCAAACAAAGATATTCAAAGTATCGCCTGGACCAATATGGTAGTAGGGGGTTTCCTCCGAAACTGTCATCTGCTCCGGTGTCGCCGAAGGAAGGCCTGGACCGGCTGCGCATCCGGCTAGCAGGAGGAGAGCGCCTGTAATCAGGGCGACACAAAGCGTCGGGGTTTCCAAACAGGATCGAACCATCAGTCCGTGCTGACTTTCCATAGACGACAGCGATAAGCAGTAGGGAGGTTCAGCCCCATTGGGCTCACCTCCACGGTTAGCGACGCTTGTCCCTCTCAAATGGGTAATAGGAAATGTCTCTTAAAGTGCTCTCGGGTCGGCTTTAAGATGTGGCGTTAGGGATTATTCCTTCCAAAACACAGGAAAGCCCCTTGCCCCTTTCATGGGCATCTCACCCGGAAGGCTCAATCTGC
>CAYVMM010000071.1:0-6662 GCA_964452535.1 uncultured Gammaproteobacteria bacterium
CTGCCGAGCCTCTGATCCATCGTGGCTCCGGCCTCTCTGGCCGCCGTGAGGACCGGCCAGCCGTTTGGCAAGGGACCGGATTCGTTCGCCCTAGGTGGGCCGATTTGGCCCCGTACCCCCATCAAAAGGCAAGCTGCGCCTGCTGGAGAACCCATACGAGTCAAATCGCTACACTTACCCGCTGTTCACTCAGGGGACCAGTCGGTGCTTCCCGGAGCCCGTCGCACACGGATGGCCTGCGGGGCCGGATCCGTTAGGCAGCCGGAAGGAGAAAAAGGGATGTTCAGGTGAGCATCGGCATCGCATCCGCTCCCCATTGGCTCGCTAAGGGCCTCCGACAGGCCGGCAATGGGAATCGCCCGACGTTGGGCTTACTCCGGATCCTTACCCCACTTTTGCTGGTCGGATGCGGACTACACCCCCCCTCTACCGAAAGGCCAAGCCTCAACGAGGGGCCCAAAGCGGAGCAGGTTGCAAACGAAGACTCGGTTGACCGAACCCGCTCGGACAGAGCTCCCCAGCCTAGCAAATCAACGCCGAAAGCGGACCAAAGCAAGGGCCGGGAGCCCCAACTCTTTCATGGAAGTGGGCAATTCATCGATCGCACCAAGGTGAGAGAGGCACCCGCTGCCCGCGCAGGAGAAGACGGGGTCACCCTGAATTTTCAGCAGGCCGGGATTAAAGAAGTCATCCACACAGTCCTAGGCGACATTTTGGGCAAGAATTTCACGGTCAATCCGCAAGTACAAGGCAAGGTGACCTTCCATACGGGAAGCCCCCTTCCGAGAGACAAGCTCATCCCTGCCTTAGAATCGGTCTTGCAAATGCACGGTACGGCTCTCGTCCGGGAGAATGGGCTCTACAAAATTGTGCCTCTTAAGGAGGCGGCACAAGGGCCATTGCCTCCAACCCTGCCTGGATCCGCTCGGCCCGGTTTTCAGATACTGGTTTCCCCCCTGGACTACATTGATGCAAAAAAAGCGCACGACTTATTAAAGCCCTTTTTGCCCAAAGAGGCAGCCATCCACGTCAATGAAGGGCGCAACCTCTTGGTCCTAGCTGGCACGGCTAGCCAACTGAGGGGCATCCAACAAACACTCGAACTGTTCGATACCAATTGGCTGAAGGGGATGTCGGTGGGCATCATCCCCATCCAGAATGCCAAGCCCCAATCGTTGGCCACCAAGCTACGCCAATTGTTTGGAAAAGAGGGCGAAACCCCAGTCGGCGGCATGCTTCGCTTTATCCCGCTCCAGCGTTTGAAGGCAATCATGGTTGTCACTCAACAAAAGGAGTATTTGACTCAGGCCAAGGATTGGATCGAACGCCTAGATCGGATCGGGGCAGGGCGAGAAGGCAAGCAATTATTTGTCTATCAAGTCCAAAGTGGCAAAGCGACGCACCTGGCTGAGATCCTTAGCCAGGCCTTAGGGGGCAAGGCCCAGGCCGAACCGCTGGAAACCTCGTCGGGCGAGGTGGCACCAGGCGAGGAGGCGATCACCGTTACCAGCGAGTCCCGCTCCGAGCGGAACGCCGCCACAGGGAGAGGGAGCCCGCAAGGAAGCGGCAACCCCAGGCACGCCGACCCCCGTACAGATCCCCCTTCTTCAATGGGGGAAAGCCCCCAACCGAAACAAAACGGCCGTGGCCCCGCCCAATTGAATGGCCGAAGCCGAAAACTACCCACTGGGTCCTCTGACAATGGCGAGAAAGGCAGTCAAGGCTTTCAAGTGGGCGAGACCCGGGTGATTGCCGATCAAGCCAACAACGCCTTGCTCATTCGAGCCAATCAGGAAGACTACCAGCGGATCAAGCGTGCCCTAGAAAAGTTGGATACCCCACCGAGACAGGTCCTAGTGAAAGCCACCATTGCGGAGGTGACCCTGACGGGTGAGCTTCGGTACGGGGTCCAGTGGTTTTTGGAAAATCACAACATCCAGCTCGGTGGGAGCGATCTGACGGGCCAAGCCAACCTCGGCTTCGAAGGAGACACCCTCTCCCAGATTCCTGGCGGCTTCTCCTACAGCCTCATCGACGCAGCCGGCCAAATACGGGCCTTGCTGGAGGCCCTCGCCCAAGATTCCCTGGTCAAGGTCCTATCCTCTCCCTCGGTCATGGTGCTCAACAACCAGGAGGCCACCATCCGCGTGGGCGACGAGGTGCCCATCCAGACCGGCTCAGCAACCACCACCGGAGGCAATGTTACGCGCAACTTCCAGTTTCGAGATACCGGGGTCATTTTGGAAGTGACGCCCCGGGTGAATGCGGGCGGTTTGATCGCCATGGAGCTTCGCCAAGAAGTCACCAATGTTGGCTCGTTAGTTGACCTGGGCAACGCACGCCAATTCCGATTCAATCAGCGCACCATTCAGAGCAATGTGGCCGTCCAGAGCGGAGAGACCGTGGTGCTCGGCGGCCTGATCCAAGATCGGAACCGCAAGAATCGCACAGGGGCACCTTTTCTTTCCCAAATCCCGATTCTAGGGGCCTTATTCGGAACTCGCTCCGAAGAAAACGAGCGTCGAGAGTTGGTGGTCTTGATTACCCCCAAGGTGCTAAGCCAGCCCAAAACCAGTGCTCCCATCCTCCAGGAGATTCGTAACAAGATGGACCATCTATTCCCCCTTCCCCAGGCGCACAATCATTCCGATTCTTAAACTTTCTTAAACACCGGCCTGTTTTGACTCGAGCCCCTTATTATTCAAAGGGGCTCGAAGGGGCCACTTAGGCGGATTGGCCGCGCTCAGGAGCCTTGGGCATGGGATCAAAGGGTTAGGCACCGGATTACCACGTTTTCAAGGAAGGGGAATTTCCCCTCCCTTGAAACGGGTCCTTGGCAGGATCGCCAACAAGGGCGGTCCTTGAGGAGTGGCGCCCTATTGGGCACTATTCACGAGCAAGCCCAGTGCCCCCTTACGGAAGGCAGGCAGGGCGTGATCGACAAGGATGTTCAGGTCGCCGCCTTGGAGATCGGTGGGGGTGAGCTTGTCCCCATCAAGCAATGCGGCAATCGCACCAGCCGAAGGGATGGAAGCGGTCTGAACGTCCAGCAGGGGCTTCGATAGGAGGCTCCCGTCGTCCCATACTTGGTCCCACCTCTCACCGATGATATGGGAGCTGGCAGTGCGCTGCCCGGCGTTGCCGTGATAAATGATCAGGTCTTGGCCTATCGTTCCCTGGATAGGATGATCCACCAATGATCCGACCCGACCGTTGTAAACCACATAATTGGGGGCTTCCTTCTTCAGCATGGCTTCTTCATCAAACCCTCCTGCCCCTTCTTCTGCGCTTTCATGATACAGGTCCGACTGGAATACGTAGGCCTCTTTAGCCTGCTGCTGCTTCGCTCGGAAGCTTGAGGCTTGGGAGTTGCCCAATCCCGGGGGCGACGGCGGCTGGTCGCCAGAAGCAAACGGGGGTGGCAACGATCGATCGTTGGAGACAAATGGCGGCCCTCCGTCAGTTCCCTGACCCTCTCTCGGTAGGACCAAGATCAACCCGTACATGCCGTTGTTCATGTGGCGCGCGATGCCGAAGGGTGAACCGTTCCCAACACAATGGTACAAGTAAATCCCGGGATCCTTCGGGGTAAAGGTATACGTTTTCTCCTGTCCCGGCTCGGCCATTAGAACCGCCGCGCCACCCTTCTTCCCAAGAGCCGCGTGCAGATCAATCGAATGGGTATGCTCATTCCCGCCCGGATTCTCCAGTTTGACCGTGACCTCGTTCCCTTGGATCACTTTGAGAAACGGGGCAGGGACCTTAGGCCCTTGAACGTTGGTCTGGCCACCGCCAAAGGCAAAGTAGTGGTGTTGGACATCGGATCCGTCACCTGCCCATTCGCTCGCGCGATCTTTGGGCGACAAGAAGGTGTCGAGCTCATGAGCGGTAATTGTGACCGCTCCCCCATCAGGGAGTGGCTGGTCGGGAACATCCATTGGATTCCTGGCAATGTCCGTCTCATAAGGATAAGGCGTTCCCACGGCGTCTCCGACCAAGGGATGCCCAGGATCCCAAAAAGCCTGCTCTCCGTGTTCCCCATGCTCTCCGTTTGCAAAGGCCGTCTGACTTTGTAGCAAAGCCACGAGCAGACTTCCTATCAGCAGCCTCATGGTCAATCGTTTCATTTTAGATCTCCTTATATCCAAACACCCCCTACTGGAAACTAGCCAACTCCCCAGCAGAGCTTGGCCAAACGGTCAGCCAACGACCTTCACTCAGGAGCCAACGGCTCTTAGCCCCCTTACCCGAAAGAAACCCCAGACAGATCAAACGAATAAGCGTCACTTCGTCAGTAGGCCTCTTTACGGCTTCCACTTAGCCCAGCTTTGAATAAGGGCCCTCTCAAGCCCAATAAGCGTAGGATTGAAAAGCTCAGAAAGGCCTGTCAAGAGGTTAGCACACCTAGAGTTTCCCCACTCTTAGCGGGGGTTGGAGGGCGGCTATTAAGAGGCTGGCAACACGGCCGTTCCAAACGGCACGAACGGGACTGTATGGCGGGTTCCGCCAACTTCAACTGGGCATTGTTGATGGGGAACCTTTTCCGCCAAACGCCGACCGAACCCCAGCGGCTGGTCACCTGAAATCTAGGGCACTCCAGTCCCTAGGGGCTCTTGCATGGCAAGGTGCCGCAGTATACCGTAACGTTTGTGTCTGAAAGGGCCTTGCCTATGGCAATCTGCTTCAATCCGGGGATTGCGTCCGCCCCTATGGCGAAGCGCAATGAACGAGGCGCCGTAAGCATTCCGCGTGAATCCAACCGGCGAGGAGTACCTCGAAGACCTGTAAAATCATTGCCTTGCCAGAGGGGTACCCGAACGGACCCGGCATGGAAGGGGAAAGAAACGCATCGATAGCCAGCGGAGGCGAGGCCGCTTCGCCTAGTGGATCGATTTGCCAAGAGGAGTCACTAAGGGCTCGTCAAGCTTGAGCCTTCCAAAGGCTATCGGAGCCCGCAAACGCTTGATAGCCACCCCCCGAACCATTGCCAACGGCCTTCTCCTTAAGAAAGCCACTCACCAAAACCGCATTGAACAAAAGGGGAGCTTGCGCCATGCGCAAAGCGATAGCAGCGACCCTGTTGGGGGCCTTCGGCCTGGGAGGTTGTACAAGCATGAACCCGACTGGCCCACGCTATGAGCCGGTAGTCGATCCTCAGGGAAGGGATCAAACCCACTACCATCAACACCAGGGCCAACAAACGCACAGCTCGGCGGCCCGATCGCAACAGTCCCAAGGCGAGACAGGTCAGGGGCCGATCCGGATCACTGGCCAACAAGGCCAGACCCAGGCCCAGTATCGGCGCGACTTAAGGCAGTGCAAGAACTTGGCCAAACGCCAAATGGGAACCGCGGAGTCGGGAGTGGCCGGGGCCCTAGGCGGAGGCGCCGCAGGCGCTGCACTGGGGGGCGCGCTTGGCGCTGCCCTGCCCGGGGTTGAAGCCGGGGAAGCCGCTGCAGCGGGGGCCGCTTCCGGTGGCATTCTGGGGGGCGCCGGCAGCGCCTTAGCCGGTAATCAAAAGGCCAAACGCATCATCGCCGATTGCATGCAAGAGCGAGGATACAATGTCATCGCGAAATAAGCGCTTCCGTGCGCGATTGCCACGCGTCATCGGGGGAGAGCGTGAACAAGAAGACGTCCACCTCAAGGAGGTCTTGGACCGCTTGAAACAGGCCGATCGCCTGATCGAGGTCATGGATGACTACAGAAACATCGTAAAGGAGGATAGCCGCGTGGGAAGCCGACTCGATCAGCTAGTTGAAATGGTGCGCCAGGAAATCGAGGACGCGCGCCAAACGGCCGAAGGGATCCGAACGGCCGGATCGGCCAAGGGCTCGGACACCTAGGCTGCTGTCAGCGGCGCATCGTATCCTTAAACATCTGTCCTCGGCTCGGAACCTGCCCCAGATGAATCGGGCTTCGAGACTGCTAGATGGCCATTTCCGGACACGAAAGATTATCGTAGGAGCCCGACTTCGTCGGGCGAAGGGTGGATGGGCCCCAATTGTGGGCAAATCGCCCGATGAATCGATTCGCTCGATGAATCGAGCTCCTACAGCGGTAGAGCTTTACTTCAGGAGGGCAAACGGCCACCGTAGGCACCCCTTGCCCCCATCCAACTCCGGGTTTTTTAGTCTTGACGCCTTCTTAACAATGTCCTTCGCAAACGAGCAAAAAGCCTTCGGCCCATCTTGTCCTTGTTGTTGCCCGTGATGGGCTTATTCCCCTCCATAACATAGGCGATATGGCGAGGCCCCCCCCCTAGCTTGCTCGGCAAGGCCCCCTTCCGGTCCTCTGGCCTGATCGCTTGTGGGTTATCCATCGAATACAAAAGCAAACTGCGTTCTTGCTCCATGAGCAGAAGCACCTCATCAAGCGTCTCACTCGGCACATCGCCCAGCTCGGCCCGCAGATTCACCAGTCTGATCCGACCGCTGGGGGTGGCTATTCGGCGCGCGGCGCTCCGAATGCGTCGCTGGAGTAGCCAGATTTCCTTTTTCGTTAGTTTGCTTCTCTGTGCCACGATTGCTCCTCTGCTTAAACTACCCTCACCTACTCACTGGCCACTCCTGGCCACTCTGGGAAGCTTGTTAGCCACCCAAACGCACAGCCAAGGCTACAAAGTGGCGCAAGGAAGCCCTTAATCGTGCTGACAGCATTGG
>CAYVMM010000072.1:0-6608 GCA_964452535.1 uncultured Gammaproteobacteria bacterium
CGCCCCGACCAGGATCCCCCCAAAGGCCCCGCTGCTCAGGGCATATCCCAGCAGGGCCAGGCGCATCGAAGGCAGTCGGCCTCGGCGATCGCTAGATGCCCCCCACCAGGGACTTCCGACCAGAAAGAGCAGAGTCCCCGCAGCCAGAATGACGCTGATCGGGATGATCCCTAGGCCACTTTGGGCTACCAGGACAGGCACCGCCACGAACAGCACCGACTGACCTAAGCCCATGGTTCCGGCGGCCGCCGCGACCCGGAATTCGTCCGAAGCCCTTTTGGGCCCCCTGCGGGGGCAGGCATGGCCAACATAAGAAGTGATTCTCATTACTATTGACACCATTATTTATAATGATAATAATTATCAATTACGGCTTAGCAATTGGCAATAGGTCTCCCCTCATCCGGGATCCGCCGGCACCTCAACGGCGGCCCCTTTCCCAAGGGAGCTATCTGTGACGCATTTCGACCCAAAAGCGGAGGAGGTCGCCGCTTCAGCTTTCCTAAATGCCCTTCTACGGGAGTGGGCGGGCTGGCGAGAGTTCAGCGACGAGGAATGGACCCAAGTCGGTGGGCCCGGTGAAGGAGGAATCGTATTGCGCTTGCCGACCTTGGGCTGTGAGATCTTGGCTGGCGCGGCCCACACAAGCCGATCGGGGATTCGAGCCTTCCAGACCCCGTTGCTTTACCGAGAGGACCCCACTCAAGCGCCTAGGGCGATAGCTTTCCTGGACTTAGTAGCGCTCGTAACCCGTGAGCCGGAAGTGGTCGGAGCTGCAGAAGCTCAATCCATTGCGAGGTTCCGAGCTCGCGTCGAGGACAGTACGCGCAACTTGGCGAGGGCTCTAGCCCGGCGGGGGCAATGGGGGCGGCATTGGCAATCCGCGGCTGCAGATTTCATCACAACCGAGCAAGCGCTAGTCCTCGGGCATCCGGCCCATCCCACGCCGCGCAGTCGAGACGAATGGGGACCTAAGGAAGGCGTGGCTTACGCCCCCGAGCTGAAGGCCGAGTTTCCCCTGCACTGGCTACGTGCTCGCAAGGAGATCCTTTGCGGATCGGATACTCGGGGCAAGACGCCCTTCCGAATAGCTCAGGAGCTGCCGGGAACCCCCAACCATCCCTTTCAAGCAGGGCCTTGGGGCTGGCTTCCCGTCCATCCCTGGCAAGCAGCCCAGTTGCGAGAAAATAAGGCGGTGGCAGCCCTGTGTCGAGCTGGCCAGCTCGAATTGCATGAGTCCGCGCCAGCTCTGTGGCGACCGACCTCTTCTCTACGTACCGTCTTTCATCCGGGCTCTCCATGGATGCTCAAATTTTCCCTGAGCGTTCGCCTCACCAACTCCCTTCGCCATTTGCATGCCAATGAGCTAGCCCGAGGGCCCCTGATGGCTCGGCTCATGAATGGTGAGCCGGGCCGCACATTGCGCCAGCGGTATCCGTCTCTACAAATTTTGACCGAGCCGGCCTGGCTAGCATTGCAAGATCCTGCTGGCGGCCCTCTGGAAGAGAGCGCCGTGGCTTTCCGGAGCAATCCGTTTGGAGAAACCGGCTCGATGGCCTTGATGGGTACCCTATGCCAGGCGCCCCCTAGGGGCGAGCCGGGCCCGCTAGCCCATTTGATTCGGGGGCAGGCGAATCGCGGGAGGCGCTCCCCTGAGGAGCTCGCCACTCATTGGTTCCAGCGTTTCCTCTGGCGAGGGGTAGAGCCCCTATTGATTGCCCAAGCCGATTACGGGCTCCTGTTTAGTGCTCACCAGCAGAACACCTTGGTTCGGCTGAAGGCGGGGCAGCCGGTGGGCTTGGTCTTCCGGGACTGTCAGGGCACTGGCTTCTGCCGTTGGGCGATCCCGCAATTGGCTAGGCAGGCGCCCGAGGTCGCCGAGCAGACCACAATCTTCGCGGGTGAGGAAGGCAATCGCCTGTTCGGCTACTACTTGGTAGTGAACAACCTGCTCCAATTGATCGCCGCCTTGGATCGGGAGGGCTTAGTGGCCGAGGAGGCCCTGTATCAGGCGTTAATTACCTTCCTGGGTCGAGTGCACCGTAAGCGCCCTCGGGATCCCAGCTTCTTGGAGTACTTACTGGAGTCGCCAGTGCTCTATGGCAAGGGCAATTTCCGGATTTGTTTCGGCAACATTGACGAGACCACTGCGTCCGATTCGCCGCTGGCGCACTATGTGACCTTCCCCAACCCTATCTTGGAGGTGCGGAGAAATGCCCGCGGATCCCGTTCGCCCGCCTAGCCAGGCCTCCCTGTCGGTCGCCAAATCGGCAAAGCCCAGCGGGCTTTTATGGGCCTCAGAGGGGGGAGAAGAGACTCTGGAGCGATCCTCGGCTACGAGCCGGCCGTTGCACTACAAAGGGCAGTCGTTTGGTCACATTACCGAGCTCGCAATGGGCCCGGATCGTATCCTTCACTTTCAACCGCAGGGACCAGGGGCGAATGGTCCACCGACGGCGGAAGAGTGGGCCCAATTCCTAGGGCAATGGCTGGAAGAGCCTAGAGGGCCCGAGCGGGTTTGGCTTCACCCGGGGTTACTCAAGGCCCTACGCCTTCCCGTTGATGGCTTTGGTTTAGTCCAGGAATACGCTGTCCCACCGGAATCGGCGGAAGACCACGAGTTTGCCTGCTGCCATCGAGTGGCCTTTTTCCAGCTTCCCTACCTCTGGCACCGCCATTGGCGGCCAGCTTATCCGGTCCTCCGGTCCAGCGAGCAAGGCGAAGGACCGCCGCTTCGACCTCCCCAGCCGCGAGGTGAGCTCTACCGACGCCAGGACCCCCGGATTGGGGCCGAGGTCAGCTTTCGAGTACTGGATGTGGAGCGAGACCTGGAGCGGTTCAACCGATGGATGAACCAGGAACGGGTCGCCTATTACTGGGAGCTTGCAGGGTCCCGGGAAGAACACGTTCAGTATCTGGAAAACCTTTTCCAAGATCCCCATGCCTTCCCCTTGATCGGTGCTTTCGACGATCAGCCCTTCGGCTATTTTGAGGCCTATTGGGCCCGTGAGGACCCTTTGGGGGACTACTATCCAGCCGAGGACTTTGACCGCGGCTGGCACGGTCTGGTGGGGGAGCGGCGCTTTTTGGGCCGGGCCAATACCCAGGCTTGGTTGCGCGCCATCCTGCATTTCTTGTTCCTAGATGATCCGCGGACCGAGCGCATTGTCGGCGAGCCCCGCGTGGACAATCTCAAAATGATCCGAATGGCGGAGGCAGCTGGCTACGATTGGGTCAAGACCTTCGATTTCCCGCACAAGCGGGCAGAGCTTATTAGCTGTCCACGGACACGGTTTTTCCAGAGGCAATTGCCATGACAACGGAAGCTCGGGAGCTGGCTAAGGAGGCACTCCGCCTGGAGTGGGCACCAGAAGAGTGGGGGGCTGCTAAGGATACGCTAGTGGCGCAGGCCTTGAGCGAGCTGAGCTTTGAAGGCGTACTCCAGCCGGAGCCGATTGCCGAGCCTGAAGGGATGGGCCAGTGGGTAATCGGGCTGCAGAGCGGGGTCAGTTACCGGTTCCGCGCGGTCTCGCGATTCTGGGGCCAGCTGGAGATCGATCCCCATTCCTTGATTCGGCAGTCACTGGATGATGAGAGTGGAGGGGTGGAGGGGCTTCCGCAATTGGCGGTCGATGCGCAAGGGGAGCTGGGATCGGCAGGCTCGGATCTGGCGCACCTCCTTAGGGAGCTCCAGCAAACCCAGACGGCTGAATACCGGCGGCGCTTGGCCCAGGGTTATCGAAGCGCCGAGGAGCTGGCCAGTCTGCCCGCCAGCCAGCTCCATTCCTTGCTTGCGGGCCATCCCAAGGCGGTGGCCAGCCGGGGCCGGTTCGGGTGGGGCGATGAGGACACCCGGCAGTATGCCCCGGAGACCGGTTGCCCCTTCCGACTCTTCTGGGTTTTAGCCATCTCTCCTCCGGCTTGGTTTGTTGGGCAAAACCCGCAGCGGGAGCTGTTGGAGGCTACCCTGGGCCCCCAGGAGGCGGCTCGGCTTCGCCAGGCTGCTCGATCCCTGGGTGCCGATCCGGATCGTCAGGTCGTGATCCCCATTCACCCCTGGCAATGGGATCGGGTAATCCGTCCTCAGTTTGCCGAAGAGATCGCAGCCGGCCGCTTGAGGCCCTTAGGCTGGTTTGGGGACCGCTACCGGCCTCAGCCCTCCCTTCGAACTCTGGCAAATGCTGAGAGCCCGCAGCGGTTCCATCTCAAAGTGGCCCTCAGCGTTCGCAATACCTCCGCCCATCGGGGATTGCCTGGGCACGGGATTGAGATCGCTCCGGAAGTCTCCCGGCGCCTGGATCGCTGTTGTCGTGAAGACCCGCTACTGCAGCAACGGGTCACCGTTCAGCAGGAGGTGGGAGGGGTCCATTATCCCCATCCCCATTTTGCCCAGATCGCCGGTTCGCCCTATTGGCTGCGGGAAAGCCTTGGCGCCCTCTGGCGAGAAAGCCCGGAGTCCGTTTGCCCTCCGGATTGGCAGCCCCTCTTACTGGCAAGTACGCACCATACGGATCGCTGGGGCCAACCGCTGGCTGTGGAATTTATCCGTCGCTCGGGCCTGGGCGTGGTGGAATGGCTGGAGCAGCTGTTCGAGATTGCCACCCTGCCTTTTTATCACCTCCTTTGCCGCTATGGTGTTGGCCTGATCGCCCATGGCCAAAATGTCACCGTCGCTTTTTGCGAGGGCATTCCCCGAGCGGTGTTCCTGAAAGATTTCCAGGGCGATCTGTCTCTCCGAAAAGAGGGGGAGGCGCGGTGGCCGTTTCCGGAAACGGTATCCCGGCGCCTCCCTCAAGCCCCGCCAGATCAGTTGATTCATCATCTCTGGACGGCCCAGTTCGCGTCAGTTTATCGCTTTCTTTCGGCGCAGCTCGCCCGCTCGGGGCAAATCGCGGAAGACGCCTTTTACCGCGTGCTTGCGCGGGTCCTGCGCCACTATCAAGCCACTCATCCTGAGTTGGCCTCGGAGTTCGTCGAGCTGGATCCGTTTGCCCGAACCATGCCCCGGGTCTGCCTCAATCGGGCATTGCTGGCTGCTGGTTACAGCGACCGTGAGCAGCGCCCATCTCCGGCATTGGGCCCGGATTTGACCAATCCACTATGGCTTGCCGAATAAGTGAGGGCCTTGGAACCGGTTCCTCGTCAATCGCCCTGACTTCCTGTGAGCGCGTCCACTTCGATGGAGGATGGCTATGTCAGACTACGACCTTGCCGGCATTGGCCTCGGCCCCTTCAACCTGAGTCTGGCAGCACTCCTTCAACCGGTTTCCAAGGTGGGAGCGGCCTTCTTCGAGCGCCGGCCTCGTTTCCAGTGGCATCCCGGGCTGATGTTCCCGGGCTCCAAGCTTCAGACCTCCCATCTCAAGGATTTGGTGACCGCGGTAGATCCCACCAGCCCCTACTCGTTTTTGGCCTACCTGGTCCATCACCGGCGTTTCTATCAGTTCTTGACGGCGGATTTCCCGGCGGTCGAGCGCCGGGAGTTCGCTAACTACTTGCAATGGGCGGCCGAGCGTATGGATGGGGTTTGGTTCGGCCGGCCCATCCAGGCTGTCCGGTTGCAGGGTCGAGATTTTCTTCTGGAAGGCCCGAGAGGCCGTTGCCGGGCTCGCCATTTGGTCTTGGGAGCCGGCCGCGTGCCCGATATCCCCGACTGGGCTTACCCGTGCTTGGGAGAGCGCTGTTTCCATGCTGCGTATTTCCTGAATGGGCGACGGAGCTTCCATGATCAGCAGGTCGTGGTGGTTGGCGGAGGGCAAACGGGGGCCGAGGTGGTCTACCACCTGCTCTCCGGCCGGTTCGGAATGCCCCGTTCGGTGGTCTGGGTAACTCGGCGCCCTAATTTCGAGCCCTTGGACGATAGCCCCTTTACCAATGAGCTATTTACCCCGGCCTATGTGGAGGCCTTTCACGGGCTTCCCGAAAGCCAACGGGAGCGCTTGTTGGAGGAGCATAAGCTGGCCGGGGACGGCATTTCGGAGGAAACGCTCCAATCCCTCTATCAGATGCTGTATGTGCGGACCCATCTCGACGGCTATCGGGGCCTAGGCGATTTCCGTCCCCGGCGGACCGTTCAGGGCATAGAAGGTCGATCCCATGGGTTCGACCTCTCCCTTCATAACGACCTGACCGGCGAGTCCGAGCAGGTGCGGGCCGACCAGGTGGTCCTGAGCACCGGTTACACCAGTCAACTTCCGGATTGCCTTGAGCCGATCGCGGATCGGCTGGAGCGCGATGCCCAAGGCAGGCCTCGCATCGATGCCTATTTCCGGATCCTGTGGAACGGCCCGGAGGAATGCCGGCTTTATGTGCAGAACGGAGGGCGTCATAGCCACGGCATTGCCGAGCCCCAGCTAAGCCTGGCGGCCTGGCGGAGTGCGGTGATCGTGAACGATCTGCTGGGGGAGTCGCGATACGACACCGGCGATGCCCCGCCTTGGCTGAGCTGGCCCGAGCGGGGTAGTGCGCCCGATGGGGGAGAGGGCATCGCGGAAGGTCGGTTTGGCCAGGCTCTCTAGGCAAGGCGGGCTTTCGGCACCCCCATCTTTGGTTTGAGATCGAGAACGATTTTTATTACTTTCTATTGGGTTTTCCTTCCAGCCCTTCTT
>CAYVMM010000073.1:0-6534 GCA_964452535.1 uncultured Gammaproteobacteria bacterium
GCGCGCCGGGAGGCCATCCGGAGTGAGCTGACGGAGCTTGGAAATCCCTCCCAAGGGACCGGACTGGAAGAGGCACAGATGCGCCGGGAGGCTGCTGAAAGGGCCCGAGAAGAGGCTGTGGCCGAACTGCAGTGGGCCGAGGCCGAACAAGCGCAGTGCGAAAGGGAGCGCGATCAGGCGGCCGAGGTCCTCAATAGTTATCGGCAAGAGCGCCAGCGAATCGCAGCCCACCTGGAATCCTTGCAAGCCTTGGAAGCGCGAGCTGCTGATCTAGATATAGGGGGTCAGCGGTTGCTGGAGGCGGTGGGGTATGATCGGGGTCGGTTGTTGGGGGGACGGATTCGGGTGGAAGCTGGCTGGGAGACGGCAGTAGAAGTTGCCCTTGCCGGGCAATTGCAGGCCTTGGTGCTTGAAGGAGGGGAGTGGGAGGCTTGGCTAGCTTGGATAGAAGACCAGGAGGGAGGGTATTTCCCTGTCATTCAGGAGAGAGAAGCGTCCGATCAAGGGGAAGAGGTGGGTTTGGGCCTGCTTGGCCGCATTGAATGCGATCCCGGACTCCGAAGGGTGTTGGCTGATTGGCTGGGGCGGATTGGGACTGCCACTGACTTCCAATCCGCTCGCCATCACGCCGAGACCCTTCCTCCGGGTGCCTATCTGATCACTCCTGAAGGCCATCAAGTTGGGCGCGATTGGGCTGTGCTGCGCAGCGGGGAGGCGGGGACTCAGGGAGGATGGCTGCAGCGGCGGCGGGAGATTGAGGGGCTGGAAGCGCGCCTGGCCGAAGAGGGGCAACAACTTCGGGAGGCGGAGAAAGGGTGGGAACAAGCGCGCCAAGCCCTGGAGACAGCTCGGGAGCGGGTCTCGTTGGGTCGGGAGAACGCGGATCGGGCCGATGAGAAGCTTCGCCAGGCACGTGAAGAAGTCCAACAATGTCAGGCCGAGAGGGACCGGCTACAAGAGCGCCGCGCCCAGCTGGAGTCGGAAGCGAAACGCCGAGGCCACTTGGGAAGCACGTCGGGAGGAGCTGGATAGCGCCCGGGAGGCGATCCAGGCTGCCGAGTCCCGGGAGCGGGAAGCTCGAGAGGCCCTGAACGGTGCCCAGGGTCGGCTCGATAGCCTGGAGGCTGCGCGCCAAGAGGCCGAACGGCATACCCAGTGGGTGCAAGAGGAGCTCAGCAAGCGACGCCGGCGCCTTGAGGAGCTAGAGGGGCGATTGAGCCAGGAAGAAGGCCCTGAGACCGATGTGCAGGCCCGGCTGGAGACAGCTCGGGAAGCTCGGGCCCGGGCCGAGAGCGAGCTGGGGGAGCGACAGGGAGAGGTCGAAAGGGCGCACGCCGCCTTGGCGGCCGCGGAGGAAGGGCGAGCGACGGTAGAAAAAGGACTTGAGGCTCGCCGCAGCGCCGTGGAGGAGGCCCGCCAGGCCCTAAGCAAGGTCGAGGCCCAACTGGAAGAGCTGGACACACGGATTGAGGAAGTGGGCACAACCCGAGGCGAGATCCTGGCTGCGGCAGTGGACGAGGCCGACCCAAAGCCCCTGGAAAGACAACGGAGCATGGTGGAGCAGGCCCTAAAAAGACTCGGGTCCGTCAACCTAGCTGCTATTGAAGAGTTCGACGAGGTTTCCCAGCGCAAGGCCCATCTCGATGAGCAGGCGCGGGACCTGGAGGAAGCCCTGATTACCCTGGATGGGGCCATCCGGCGGATTGATGCCGAGTCGCGTACCCTCTTTCGGGAGACTTTTGAGGTTGTGGATGGCCACTTTCGGCGCCTGTTTCCTGCCTTGTTCGGCGGGGGTAAGGCCTACTTGGAGATGACCCAAGAGGACCCTTTGGAGACTGGGGTGGAGGTCATGGCCCAGCCCCCTGGCAAGAAAATGCATTCCATCCCGTTGCTTTCAGGAGGGGAAAAGGCCCTGACCGCTGTGGCTCTCACCTTTGCCCTGTTCCAGCTGAACCCCGCCCCCTTCTGTGTTCTAGATGAGGTGGACGCCCCCCTGGATGATGCTAATGTCGGTCGTTTTGGCCAGCTCCTCCAAGAGATGGCCGAGACGACCCAGTTCATTGTGATTACCCATAACCGGACCACTATGCAAGTGGCTGATCAGCTGGTTGGGATTACTATGGCCGAGCCAGGTGTCAGCCGTGTAGTGGCCGTCTCCGTCGAAGAAGGGGCGCGCCTAGTCGAGGAGGCCGGTTAGCCACCGAGAGCTAGCCGGGAGGCGCTGCCCGGGAAAGCCAAGGGATGGCAAAGGGGTACCGATAGAGCTGGCCTTGGCGGGCTCGAATGCCAGCCCGCAGTATCAGCAGGAGATCGAGAGTGAACAGCACTAGCAGGGCGGGCCACTGGGCGCTTTCGAGAAGAAGGGCTACGAGCCCAGCGTAGAGGGTGATCGAGCCCTGGAAGTTGATGGCCTCGCGGCCATGGGCATCGATTAAGGGCTCCCGCCCCCGATACCCCAGCCATACCACCAACGGACCAAGGAGATGGCCTAGCGGCAGCAGAACCCCGCTTAGGGCTGCAATATGGACCAAAGCCGCTCGTGAGACGGAGGCGCTGGCCTGTGAATGGGCCACTTCCTGTTCTTGGTCCATGAGCTCGCGGGACCGATCTTGGTCGAGTAACTGCTGGGCTCGGGATGCTTCGCCTGGCGGAACCTGGAGTTTGATGCCCCCTATGGCGGCGCTATAGAGCCAGTCGGTTTGGACCAGTTGCTCGTCGGCGAGCTGAGGCGATAACCCCTCGGCCTCAAGAAGGCCTTTGGCGATGTAGGCATTGGCCTGATTATCGAAGGAGGCGACAGTAATCACGGCCAGACCGGATCGGGCCTGAGGCCCCTTTGAGGTGGCTCCAAGGACAACAGCATTTCCTTAAGGGGCAGTTTTGTATTTACTAAAGGGAACGACGTGTTGCCATGGTGCTATGGTCCGGTAACGAGGGATCCGCTCCGGGGGATCCCGCCCTTCGGGCACCCCACAGTCGCACTTCACCGATTACCGGGCCGGTTCCGGTGACTTGATTGGTGTTCCCTTTAATGCAAAGGCCTCACTTGTCCCGGTGCCAATGGGCACGGACGTATTTTTCCTCGCCCGGATACTGAAGGTTCAGTTCGCCTTTATAAGCACGGTGAATCGCCTCCGCAATGCTTCGGGCTAGATGCTCGTAGGTGGTGCGGATGATGACGGAGCCGTCCTCTTCGATGCGCCATTCCAGGATGCGCTCTAGCGGGCGCTGGCGCCACTCGCGCGCCTCGGTGTTTTCGATGAGGTTGCGAATTTCGTTCCAGTGCGTTTGTAGGAACTGGCCTTCGAGATGGACCATGCCCCCCTCATAATCCTCTTGGATCCGGAGGCAGGCCGGGCAGGTAATGGGCTTAGCCTCGCTTGATGGGCGAGGCATCCATTCGAAGATGCCATCCTGGAAGACGACGCCGCACACTTTACAGATGGAGGGCTCGTGGTATTTCTCGCGTAAGAAATAGGGATCATGATGGTATTCTTGGACGAGGCGATCGCGTCGTACCATCTGCTTCCTCCTTGGCGGGGGAGCCCGATTGATCCGAGCCCCTCGATCGTTCAATTACGGCGCTCGGCAGGGATGCGGGTCTGGATCTCCCGCAACATGGCCCGGTGGACCCGAGGAGACGCCGCGAGGACATGACCCGTGCCAAAAACATCATTGAAACCATGGAAGTCACTCGTGATTCCGCCCGCTTCCTGGACCAGCAGGAGACCGGCGGCAACATCCCAGGGTTTGAGGAAGAATTCCCAGTACCCGTCGTATCGGCCACAGGCAACATAGGCCAGATCAAGGGCAGCAGCGCCCCAACGCCGCATGCCACTGGTATGCCGAAGGAAGGCCCGCATGAGATCGAACTGGGGCTCAAGGAGCTCCGGGGCTTTGAACGGAAAGCCCGTGCTGAGGACGCTGCCTTCCAGGTCGCGGCACCCACTGACCCGGATTCGGCGATCATTGAGCAGGGCTCCGGAGCCTCGAGAGGCCGTGAATAGGTCGTTCTTGGCGGGGTCGTAGATGACCGCTTGGTCCAGATGACCATCCACTTCTAAGGCAATGGAGACGGCAAAGTGAGGAAGCCCTTGGAGGAAGTTGGTTGTGCCGTCCAGGGGGTCAATGATCCAGCGGCATCGTTCGCCCTCGTGGCATAGCCCGCCTTCTTCGGCCAAGATCGCATGATCGGGGTAAGCTCGGTGAAGGGTTTCCACGATTGACCGCTCCGCCGCCCGATCCACCTCGGTAACAAAATCGTGGCGGCCCTTGGAATCGACGGGGATCTCGTGGCGGCGATCCAGGGTTCGGAGGATCATATCCCCAGCCGACCGGGCGGCCCGAACGGCCGTATTAAGCATGGGATGCATGGCAAGCCCTGCCTAATGCTCGCGGATTTCCGAGTTAGGGGAGTTAACCGGAGTGCAGTGAATGGTCAACCTTACCTGCGTAAGGTGGACAACGCAACGCTCGCTTGAGCTCCGCTAGCCTATACGACTAAGGGGAACGAACGTTTTGCCGTGGGGCTATGGCCGGTAAGGGGGGATCCGCTCCGGGGGACCCGCCTATCGCGATGCCTGTCATCGGGTCCATGCTCGACTTGACTTCACTGCTGTGTTTTTGATCACTGGCTAGTGAGGAAGCAATCCTTGAGAGCCCATGTTGAGGATCTCCTTGCTCGGGTGAGTGTTGTCCTAGTGGCGCCTAGCCATCCGGGGAACATTGGGGCTGCCGCCCGGGCCATGAAGAACATGGGGCTGACGCATCTCCGGATCGTGGCCCCAACGGGTTCCCTAGGGGCTGAGGCCAGCGCGCGGGCCTCCGGGGCGAGCGATGTCCTCGCTGCTGCTGAAGTATACGACACCCTCGAAGGAGCCCTCGAAGGCCTGGATTGGGTGATTGGAACCAGTGCTCGCCTTCGTGAGCTAGGTCCGCCCGTCCAAGACCCCCGTGAGGCGGCCGCTGAGCTAGCCGAGCGAGTGCGTCAGAATCAAACCGTGAGCTTGGTATTCGGCCGGGAAAAGAGTGGGCTTTCCAATGAGGAGCTTGATTGCTGCCATCGGGTGGTTCGTATTCCGGCAGCGCCGGGATACAGTAGCCTCAACATGGCCCAAGCGGTTCAGGTTCTAGCTTATGAGTCGTTCCGGGCCATTGGATGGGAAGGGGGACCGTCCAGGTCGGTACCACTCGCCAAAGGAAAGGAAGTGGCCGACCTCTTGGCCCATTGGGAGCGGGTGGTTTGCACAATTGGGTTCGTGAATCCCCAGAGCCCCCAGCGGACCTACCGTCGTTTGCGACGACTCTTCCTTCGGGCATGTCCTTCCGAAGGCGAGGTCCGATTCCTGCGAGGCTTCCTTAGCGCGGTGGAGAAACGGATCCATGGTGGAAAGCGCCGATACGGATCGAGGGACTCCGGGATCGAGAACGATTCGGGGCACTCTTCTTGACAGCGTCGCCTTGCCTGAGTAAAAGGGTTTATCAACGCAAATAGGCTTGTCCGCATCCTGCCCATTCATGTTCAATGCCTTGTCTCGGTTTCTCCGGGAGCATGCCGACATCGCCTTCGAGCGGGACCCAGCAGCCCGCACCCGTTGGGAGGTGCTGACCACCTATCCAGGGGTCCATGCCACGATTGCTCATCGCCTTAGCCACCGGCTGTGGCGTCGCGGTTGGCTTTGGTTGGCCCGTGCTCTTGCTCACTTGGCGCGATGGCTTACGGGGGTAGAGATCCATCCGGGGGCGGAGATCGGGCGTCGCTTCTTTATCGATCATGGGATGGGGGTGGTAATCGGTGAAACTGCCCGTGTTGGGGACGATGTTACGCTCTATCATGGGGTTACCTTAGGGGGAACCACTTGGCAGGCAGGACGCCGGCATCCCACCCTCGGTGACGATATCGTGGTCGGTGCAGGAGCCAAGATCTTGGGGCCCATTGGGGTAGGCAGCGGCAGCCGAATCGGCTCCAATGCGGTAGTGACCCGCGATGTTCCCGAAGGCGCAGTGGTGGCCGGTGTACCCGGTCGGGTTATCGATGGGGGCGGAGGGCTGGGCTTCGCCCCCTACGGGGAGACAGAACCGATGCCGGACCCCATGGCCAAGGCAGTGGCGTCCCTTTCCGATCGCCTCCGGGAGGTTGAGCGTCGGTTGGCCGCTTGGGAGGGCGACCCCGGTGAGCCCGAGGGTCCTCCCCACGGCCTAAACAAGGAGGCGGAAATCGATGACAAGGAGGAGGGAGACCTCTTCCAGGAGCAGGAGCAGGAGTCCAAGGCAGAAGAGGGAAGGCAGGGGGTATATGTGTGGGGGCCAGGTCAGGTCAAACGTGAGCAGGGGCCGCCCGTCGGCTAGCGGTAATCCCAGAGCTCCCTGTTCGGAGCCCGAGAAGCAGTGAATTGAGCCTTTACCTGGACCATAACGCCACTGAGCCCCGGGATCCGGAGGCTCGAGAAGCTGAAGAGGCTACGGCGGCGGCAGCCTGGGGGACTCCCCAGTCCCTCCACGGCTGGGGTCGGTGCGCTCGTGCGGCCGTGGAGG
>CAYVMM010000074.1:0-6533 GCA_964452535.1 uncultured Gammaproteobacteria bacterium
CGCTCACGGCAGTGAGGTACCAGTGGCTCCGGCTTCCTTCCTGGCGCACAGCCCGCTGAAGGGCCTCTCGGAATTGGGCTGGAGCTTGGTCCCGGAAGGCCATGAGTCCCATCGATTCCCCGTTGGCCTCCTGCGGGGAAATGCCCTTGCCGACTGCCAGCAGCGTCTGACCCCGGGCGCGGAGCTTCATATCGTCGGCATCGTAATGGGCCTTTCGATCCATGGCGAGGGTCAGAGGATAATCAGAGGCCAACAGTAGCCGGGCGAGGATGCTCGACTCGAAAAGGGTATCGCCATTCAGTAGGAGGAAGTCCTCGGTCATCTCGTGTCCGACCACCCAACAGCTCACTAGATTGTCGGCCTCCTGGTGAAAAGGGTTGTAGACGGTTTGCACCAAACCGGCCGGAAAGCGATCGGCTAGGATCCGTTCCACCTGCTCGGCCTCGAACCCCACCACTACCGTAACCTGCTCCATCCCCTGGGCCAGGAGTTGCTCTATCTGCCAGACGACGAGCGGCTGTCCGCCCACTGACAAGGCGCATTTGGGGGTCCGACGGGTGAGTGGGAGGAGGCGCCGGCCTTGGCCAGCGCTCAATAAGACCGCCTTCATGGGGCGGATGTCCCCCTCCTTGGCTAGGCCTTACTCTTCCCCGAGCCGAACCGGAGATAAGGAGTAGGCGGGATTGATCTCCCAATACTAAGGGATCGGAGGGGTTCGTCTCCAGTCCCTGAGAGGGGGGAATCGAGCCCGACGGAAGGATCCCGGGCAGGGGGACTCGAGGGTAAGGGGAGGAAATGGTGGGGTCAGGTTCAGGTGTGCTAGATTTGAGGATAAGCGCGCCGTCCCACTATCCATCCCTTGGCTAAGGAGCCCTACGACTTTGGAGAAGCGTCTCGCCGATCGGGTCCAGCGCATCCAGCCCTCTCCGACCTTGGCGATCACTAATCGAGCCAATGAGCTCCGTACAAGGGGCTACGACATCATTGGGTTAGGAGCCGGCGAACCGGACTTCCCTACTCCTGAGCCCATCCAAAGGGCGGCCACCGAGGCCGCTAAGGCCGGTCACACGCACTATACGCCCGTGGACGGGATTGCCCCCCTGAAGCAGGCCATTCGCGACAAGCTCCATAGGGAAAACGGCCTAGACTATGCCGACGAAGAGGTCATGGCTTCCTGCGGAGGCAAGCAGGTCGCTTTTAATCTGGCCCTGTCGATCTTGCAAGAGGGCGACGAAGCGATTATCCCCGCCCCCTACTGGGCCAGCTATCCGGACATTGTTAAACTGGCTGGCGCAGCGCCCGTTATTATCCAAACGGACGGGAGGGAAGCGTTCAAGCTCACGCCGGCCCAGCTCAAGGGCGCCCTCACGGAGCGGACCCGCCTGCTTGTCCTCAACAGCCCATCCAACCCAACGGGGGCCATCTATACCCGGGAAGAGCTGAGTACCCTAGCCGAAGTCATCCGCCCCCATCCGCAGGTTGTGGTGCTCACCGACGACATCTACGAAAGGATCCTCCTAGGCTCCGTGCCATTCACGAACGTCTTGAATGTGGCCTCAGATCTCCGGGATCGAACCGTGATCCTGAATGGGGTTTCCAAGACCTTTGCCATGACCGGCTGGCGGATTGGCTATGCGGCCGGTCCCCAAGACCTCATCGGGGCCATGAGAAAAATCCAGTCCCAGAGCACTTCCAATCCGGCCTCGATCAGCCAATATGCTGCAATAGCCGCATTGCAGAGCGAGCCTGAGCTTATTCGCCCCATGGTGGATGCCTTTCGGCAACGCCACGATTACGTCGCTGAGGCCCTTAACGGGCTTCCCTATGTCTCCTGTCGACGGGCCCAAGGGGCTTTCTACCTCTTCCCCGCGTTCCATCAGGCGATCCAGGCCTTAGATCTCCCCGACGATACGGCACTGGCCCAATACCTCCTTGACGAAGCGGGGGTTGCCCTCGTACCCGGCAGTGCCTTCGGAGCTCCTGGCTATATGCGCCTTTCTTTCGCTAGTCATCTGGACAACCTACGGGACGCCATAGACCGGCTCAATCGGATCCTGGCAAGGTAAGTGGCCCATTCCCACAGGAGGGCCAGCATGAGCCATCCGGTTAATCACTCGTCCCCGGCGTCCGAAAGCACGATCCCCGATACTCAAGAGTTCTTAGAGGATGTCTTGGCCGGGATGGCCTACCCTCCTTATGCTCTCCCGGCCAAGTATCTCTACGATCAACGGGGCTCGGAGCTCTTTGACCAAATCTGTGAACTGACGGTCTATTATCCCACAAGGACCGAGCTCAGCATCCTGGAATCGCATGCCTCCGCCATGGGCAAGAGGATAGGCCCTGGGGCAGCGGTAGTGGAGCTGGGTAGCGGTAGCAGCAATAAGACCGGTACCCTGCTCGACTCCCTTGAGGAGCCCCTCGCCTATCTTCCGATCGATATCGCCCGGGAGCACCTCGCCGAGGCAGCCAATCGGATCCAGGCCGCCTATCCTCAATTGGAAGTGCTTCCGGTTTGTGCTGACTATCACCGGGAGCTTGTTTTGCCCCATCCTCAGAAGGAGCCGCAACGTCATTTGGTCTACTTCCCTGGCTCCACAATCGGCAATCTGGATCCCGAGGATGCCGAATCCTTCCTGAGACGACTGAATGCCCTCGTGGGGGAAAAGGGGGGACTATTGGTGGGGGTCGACCTGATCAAGGATATCCGGGTGCTCCAACAAGCCTACGATGATCCCGAAGGAATAACCGCCGCCTTTAACCGTAACCTCCTGATCCGGCTGGAGCGGGAGCTCGGGGCCGAGCTTGAGCGGGAG
Organism: uncultured Gammaproteobacteria bacterium; assembly: GCA_964452535.1. Classification (GTDB taxonomy): domain Bacteria; phylum Pseudomonadota; class Gammaproteobacteria; order Thiohalorhabdales; family Thiohalorhabdaceae; genus Thiohalorhabdus. The sequence goes on from CAYVMM010000074.1 coordinate 2,814, forward strand.
GCCTTTGCTCACCGTGCCCTCTTCAATGAAGCGCGTGGCTGTGTGGAAATGCATCTGGTGAGCCTAAAGGAGCAGACGGTCCAGATAGGTGGGCGTAGTATCCCCTTTCGGGAGGGTCAGAGTATCCGCACAGAGCGCTCCTACAAATACACCTTGGACGGCTTCGCCGAGCTTGCCGCTCGCTCGGGCTGGATCGTGGATAGCGTCTGGATGGACGAACACCAATGGTTCAGTATGCAATACCTGCGTATCCAGCAGGACTAAGGATGGAGCACCCTATGGGGCCCCGGCACCCGGACAAGGCCTTTTCTGGAGGGCAGCCCTGCGGTCTTGGAGGGAAAAGCTGGCGTCGGAAACCGCTACTGGGGAAGACGGTACGGGAAAATGAGCCCGGTTCTTGCGCTATGGGGCATAGGAAACGCATCCTGCTTGTTGATGACGATTCCGGGCTGCGGCACCTCCTGTCCTTGCGCCTGAATCGCGCCGGTTACCAGGTTAGCTTGGCCGATAGCGGGCCCCAAGCCTTGGGCTACTTGGCTCCTATTCGACCGGATCTGATCATTACCGATCTCCGAATGGAGAGCATGGACGGTATGGAGCTTTTCGAGCGCATCCGGGAGGGCTATCCCACCCTCCCGGTCATTATCCTAACGGCCTACGGCTCCATCCCAGAGGCCGTCGAGGCCACCAAGCGGGGAGTCTTCAGCTTCCTGACCAAGCCCTTCGATAGCGCCACCCTGCTCGAGGAGATCGAAAAGGCCCTCCGCCTCTTCGGAGGCCCGGATTCGGCTGGCTCCGGTGATACCGGCGGCTATTGGCGATCCGAGATTCTCACCCGCAGCCCTTTGATGGAAGACGTCCTCAGGCGGGCCCGGCTGGTAGCGGACAGCGACGCCAGCGTTTGTATCCAAGGGGCCTCCGGAACCGGGAAAGAGCTTCTAGCGCGGGCCCTCCACCGGGCTAGCTCGCGGGCCAAGCAACCATTCGTAGCTTTGAACTGCGGAGCGATCCCCGAAAACCTGCTGGAATCGGAGCTATTCGGCCATCGGAAAGGGGCCTTTACGGGGGCCACGGAAGACCAAAAGGGCCTCTTCCAGAGCGCTCATGGGGGGACCCTCTTCCTAGATGAGATCGGCGATATGCCCCTGCCTTTGCAGGTCAAGCTCCTGCGGGTTCTCCAGGAGCGCCAAATCCGGCCCGTGGGGTCCGCCCATGGGATCCCAGTGGATGTCCGAATCGTAACGGCCACCCATCGGGATCTGGGCGCCGAGATGATGGCGGGACGATTCCGGGAAGACCTCTACTACCGGCTCAATGTGGTGGCGCTCGAACTCCCGCCTCTTGTCGCCCGAAGCGAGGATATCCCGCTTCTGGCCAATCATTTTCTGTCGCAATTGGCTGCAAAATACGGACGCTCCATCCAGGGCTTTGCCCCCGAAGCCATGGAGTGGCTCGTCTCTGCGCCCTGGCCAGGCAATGTCCGCCAACTCCACAATGTGGTAGAGCAAGTGGTGACTCTCTCGTCCACCCCGATTGTGTCCGAAGATCTCGTCCGGGAAGCCCTTCAGGGGGACACAACGGATCTTCCCTCCTTTGCTGAGGCTCGGTCCCAGTTCGAGCGGGATTACCTAGTTCGGCTTCTCCAGACGGTGGAGGGCAACGTCAGTCGAGCGGCCCGGCTCGCAAAGCGTAACCGGACAGAGTTCTACAAGCTCTTACATCGGCACCAATTGGACCCGTCCCTTTTCAAATCCTCCCACCATAAGGAAGGCCAATCCTAAGGCCTTAATCCTGGTCCCAATGCCATCCCCGACATTGAGCCTCCGCTTCTGCTGCCCGGCAGTGAGCCTGAAAGGCCTTCTGGTCAAACAGGACGAGGCGAGCGAGAGTAACCGACTCCGAATGCTGGAGCGCCTCGAGTAAAGTAGCCACGGCGATGGGGGCGGATTCCGAGACGGGGTAGCCGAATGCCCCGGTCGACAAGGCGGGGAAGCTCACGGAGCTCAACCCCTTCTCCTCCGCTCGCTGGAAGCTTTCTCGATAGCAGCGGGCGAGCAGCTTCGGAGCGGGTTCGTCTTCCCCATAGACGGGTCCCACCGTATGGATAACGAAGCGCGCCGGGAGCTCATGGCCTCGAGTAATCTTGGCCTCGCCGGTCTCGCATCCTCCGAGCTCCCGGCACTCTTGCCAGAGTCCTTCGCCAGCCGCGCGATGGATGGCTCCGGCGACACCGCCGCCAGGGGCGAGGGCCTTGTTTGCAGCATTGACAATCGCATCGGTTGTTTGCTGGGTGATATCTGCGCGAAGGATCTCGAGGGAGCGCCTATCATTGTGGATGCGCATGGGGAATCTCCTTTGGCCAATCGAATGGCTTAACCGAGGGAGAGGAGCGCCTCTGGATCGAGCGGGGCCCTCGCCAGGCTCAGGGGAAAGGGCTTATCCTGAGCCCATGGATGCCTTGCTTTCCCTTGCTGTCCTATTGGCTCTTTGCGCGATTTGGGCCATTAGCCTCCAAGCTCGGGAGAAGGCCCTCAAGGTCGCAGCCGTATCTTGTCAAGACTTGGGGATCAAGCTCCTGGACGAGACCGTGGAGCTTGTGCGCCTTCGACCCACCTGGGGCCCTTCGGGACGACTGCATCTTCAACGTTGGTACACATTCGAGTTTACCCTCGATGGATGGCAGCGCCTGCGCGGGTGGGTGGTCCTTGCCGGCCTCGAGGTGGATTCGCTCCATTTCGAATTCCCCGAGGGCTTGACCATCCTGGAAAGCGGGATCAGCCGCCGCGGTCTTCGGGCTTGATGCTGGAGAGAGCACTCGGCCCGGTATCCTCGGTTACTGCCACGACAGCGAAGGGGAGGGCTGCCCGATGACATGGTCCCTTAGCCGGTTGACGTGGTTTGCGACGGGGCTTTTCCTGAGCGCTTGCGCCAGCCAAGTGCCTGGCCCGATCCGGCAAAGGATCCCGGATAGTCCCACCCTGGAGGAAGTACGCCGGGATCCTAAGTCTTTCTTGGGGGAGCGAGTCCGTTGGGGAGGAACCATCGCCAAGGTGACGAATCGCGAAGAAGCGACCTGGGTCCAGATCGTGGGCCGAAGGTTGGATAGCGAAGGGCGCCCCCAAACCGAAGACTGGAGCAGTGGGCGGTTCATACTGGTAGTAGAAGGTTTCTTGGATCCGATGATTTACGCCGAAGGCCGGCTGATCACGGCGGCAGGAAGCCTGGAGGAGCCTGTAACCCGGGAGATCGGCGAGTACGCCTATGCTTTCCCTGTCGTCCATGCGGAGTCCTACTACCTGTGGCCTCAGCAGCCGAGGTACCTCAGTGAGGGCTATTCCGGGCCTTATTACCCGCATCCTTGGTATTATGGTCCTTGGCCTCGGCCTTTCTACTCCTTTCATGGTGCCTATTGGTGGTAGGGCCACGGCCCGGCTCCCTTTCCCCCTGCTGAGGCTACCAGCCACGCGCGCTCGATTGCGGTGGTCACTAGGGCCGGTGCGGCTTCATAGCCTGAAGTCAATATCGGATCTCTAGGGCAGCCCCCCGCCAGGTCGGCAGGATCCGCCACTGGACCCCAGTAACCGGACTCCCATAGCGCGCCTTGTAGGATCGCCAGTCTGCCTGTCCCTGCCAAGGCTGGCTCCAGAGGCGCAGCTCGCCGCCGAGGATGCCGGAGACGGTCGAGAAGACCGCATCATCGCTTTCCCCAAAGGCCCAGAT
>CAYVMM010000075.1:0-6516 GCA_964452535.1 uncultured Gammaproteobacteria bacterium
AGCTTCCGCCAGGCCCTCGCTACGACTTACGGCCAGGCGACGGCAGCGGAGCCGACCGCTTCTGCGCTTCTGGAGTCAGGAAGCGTAGAGCTCGGGCATGGCTCTGTGGTAATCGCCGCCATCACCTCCTGCACCAATACCTCCAATCCGACGGTCATGCTGACCGCCGGCCTAGTAGCCAAGAACGCCGTCGAGCAGGGCCTAGTTAGTCGGCCCTGGGTTAAGACCAGCCTGGCTCCGGGATCCAAGGTCGTTACCGATTACCTAGCCGATAGCGGTCTCCTACCCTACCTGGAGGCCCTAGGGTTCTATCTGGTGGGATACGGCTGTACCACGTGTATTGGTAACAGCGGCCCCCTTCTCAAGCCAGTGGCTGAGGCCATCGAAGAGGAAGGGTTGGTGGTCGCTTCGGTGCTCTCCGGCAACCGCAATTTCGAAGGTCGGATCCACCCCCAGGTGAAGGCGAACTATCTAGCGAGCCCTCCCCTTGTCATTGCCTACGCCCTAGCCGGGACCGTTGATACTGACCTGCAGCGTGACCCCTTGGGGAGGGACAGCAACGGCCAGCCGGTTTACCTCGCCGATCTGTGGCCTTCAGCGGAGGCTGTGGCTCGTCTGCGCCGAAAGCACTTGAAGCCCGAAGCATTCCGACGAGCCTATCAAACCATTTTCGAAGGGGACGAGTACTGGGAAGCCCTGGAAACCCCTAGCGGGGACCGCTTCCAATGGCACCCCGATTCGACTTATATCCAGCGCCCTCCCTTCTTTACCGAGCTTTCCCCCACGGGGCCGGAGCCGGCGGATTTGCAACGGGCTCAGGTACTCGCCTTCCTAGGCGATTCGGTGACCACCGATCATATCTCCCCCGCCGGCCCTATCCATGCCGAGAGTCCGGCCGGTCAGTACCTGCTGGAGCACGGGGTAGCCCCTGAAGAATTCAACTCCTACGGCGCGCGTCGGGGCAATCACGAGGTGATGGTACGGGGGACCTTCGCTAATATCCGATTACGCAACCGGCTAGCCCAAGGCCGCGAAGGCGGTTGGACCACCCATTTGCCTAGCGGAGACCTGTTGCCTATCTTCGATGCCGCCATGCGCTACCGCGAGGAAGGCATTCCCCTCGTGATCCTGGCAGGCGCCGAGTACGGGACCGGCAGCTCCCGGGACTGGGCGGCCAAGGGGCCCGCTCTGCTCGGCGTCCGAGCTGTGATCGCCGAGAGCTACGAGCGAATCCACCGATCCAATCTGATCGGAGTAGGCATACTGCCCTTACAGTTTCGGGCAGGAGAGAGCGCCGACAGCCTAGGGCTGACCGGCACGGAGACCTTCACCATCCCGGGACTAGCCCGGATCGGAACGGACAGTGAGCTACCGGTTCTGGCCCGAACTGTGGAAGGCGCTCAGTGGGAATTCCCCGTTCAGGTCCGCTTAGACACTCCCAACGAGCTCGTTTACTTTCGTCATGGAGGCATTCTACCCTACGTCCTACGCAGCATGGCCACAGATTTCGAAGAAAAGTGTCTTTAAGGGCGTCAGGGAAGGGGCTAGACTGAGAGCTTGGCTGGCAGCCCCATCCGAGAGGGCAGATCCAGGGATTCGTCGTTAATCCAGGGCCTTCGCTCGCCCGCCGATTGCCTTGGACGTCTGAAGGACGGGAGGGGACCAGCCCTTGGCCCCCGCAGTTTGGCCTATGCCACGATCCACACCACCTTCGAAGGTACCGCCAAGCCTCATCGTACTCACCGTACCGGCTCGATCAACCCCGAGCCGACTCCTCTTCTGGGCAAGGAGCAAGCGATGGGCGAAGATCTGCCATCCTTCCCGCACCAATCGCGAGCGGCCGAACTGCATTATTCTCAGGAACAGGCCGAGCTTGATCTCTTGGAAGGGGTCGAGCAGGAGCAGGGCCTGGATATCACGCGCCTGCGCAATCGCACAGGAATGGTGGCTTACGATCCCGCCCTAGCCAATACCGCTGCAACGGCTAGTGGGATCACCTATCTGGACGGCGAGCGCGGCATCCTCCGTTATCGTGGCTACCCGATCGAAGAGCTAGCCGAGCAGGCCTCTTTTGTGGAAATTGCCTATCTGCTGATCTACGGAGACCTCCCCAGCCAAGAGGCTTATCACCACTTCTCCCACGCCCTTTCGAAGCATTCGCTTCTCCATGAGGATATGAAGCGCTTCTACGACGGTTATCCGATGACCGCCCATCCCATGGCCATTCTATCGGCCATGGTCAACTCCCTTTCCACATTCCACCCCGAGGCACAAGACACCCTCAACCTGGAAGAACGGGATCGGACTGTCATCCGTCTCCTCTCTAAGCTACGGACGATTGCCGCCTTTGCTTATAAGAAGCTCCACGGCCAGCCCTTTATCTACCCCCGCAGCGAGCTTTCCTACTGTGCCAATTTCCTTTATATGATGTTCGCCCTGCCTACTGAGACCTACGAAGTGGACAAGGAGTGGGAGCAAATCCTGAACCAACTGCTGATCCTCCACGCCGACCACGAGCAAAATTGTTCTACTCATACCGTGCGCACGGTGGGGAGCGCCCAGACCAACTTGTTCGCTTCGGTTTCCGCAGGTATCAATGCCCTATGGGGAGTCCGGCATGGAGGAGCCAGTCAGGCCGTAGTGGAAATGCTAGAAGCCATCCATGCGGACGGAAGAAATGTGAGCAAATATATCCGGTTAGCTAAAGATAAGGACTCAAACTTCCGGTTAATGGGCTTCGGTCACCGGATCTATAAGAACTACGATCCAAGAGCGGCATTCATCAAAAGTTCCGCCCATCGCCTTTTCGAAAGGTTCGGAATCCGGGATCCCCTTCTGGAAATTGCGCTAGAGCTCGAGGAAACCGCCCTAAATGACGACTATTTTATCGAGCGACGGCTCTATCCCAATGTCGATTTCTACAGCGGACTGATCTATCGAGCGATGGGGATCCCTACCAATTTCTTTACGGTCCTTTTCGCGCTAGGCCGTCTACCCGGATGGATTGCCCATTGGAAGGAGCAGATCGAAGATCCCCAGATGCGCATTATTCGCCCCCGCCAGATCTACAAGGGCGAGAAACTGCGCACCTTTATACCCCTTCAGGAGCGTGGTTGATCTCTGCCGCTTCGGCAGCTGTGCTCATCGTAACCAATTCCAAGCGAAAACCCTTTAATCCTGTCGCCCTCTAGAAGCCGCCGAGGGCCGAGTCTGCCCTTGCTCGCTTTGTTGGGGCGCAGGAGCGGAAGCAGAGCTCTCCACCAGCTCGGTGGTATCATCTGCCCCTGCCGTCAAGCCCAGCACCTCATCAATCTCCTCGGCCTCCAAGGTCTCGCGCTCAAGCAAGGCTTCGGCTAACCGATTGAGCCGTTCCCGATTCTCGGTCAAGAGCTGTTCTGCGCGGTTCTCCTGATCAGCAACCAGCTCGTGCACCTCCTGGTCAATGACTTGAGCAGTATACTCGCTGTAGTCTTTGGCCTGAGTCATCTCCCGCCCAAGGAAGACGTGCTCCTCCCCCTCGCGAAAGGCAATCGGGCCTATCCGGTCGCTCATTCCCCACTGGGTGACCATCTGACGGGCCAAACGAGTCGCTTGCCTAAGGTCGTCATGGGCACCGGTAGAGAAGTCGTTGAAGCGCACCTTCTCGGCCACCCGGCCCCCTAGCATAACGGCGAGGCGGGCACGCAGATAGCTCACAGTGTAATTATAGCGATCCTCTTGCGGCATTTGCTCGGTGGCCCCGAGCGCCTGCCCTCGGGGGATAATCGTCACCTTCTTGAGGGGGTCGGCCTCACCAATCAGACGGGCGACGATGGTATGGCCCGACTCATGGTAAGCGATACGGCGTTTTTCTTCCTCCTGCAGCAAGTCCTCGCGCTCAGTGCCGTACAGGATCTTGTCACGGGCCTTGTCAAAGTCCTCAAAATCGACCCGCGCTTTCCTCTCGCGCGCTGCGAACAACGCAGCCTCATTGACCAAGTTCTCCAAATCGGCACCGGAGAAGCCCACCGTTCGACTAGCGAGGTCGGTCAGATCGACATCGTCGGCCAGCGGCACATCACGCGTGTGGACCTTAAGGATCAGCTCGCGCGCTTGCTTGGGAGGACGCTCCAGGGTCACTTTGCGGTCGAAGCGGCCAGGCCGCAGCAGCGCCGAATCCAGCACGTCCGGCCGGTTAGTGGCGGCAATAACCACCACCGACTCCTCGGATTCGAAGCCGTCCATCTCCGCTAAGATCTGGTTCAGGGTCTGCTCGCGCTCATCATGGCCTCCACCGAGGCCAGCACCACGCTGTCGACCCACAGCATCGATCTCGTCGATGAAGATAATTGCCGGGGCCTCCTTCTTGGCTTCGTCGAACATATCCCGCACGCGCGAGGCCCCTACCCCGACGAACATCTCCACAAACTGAGAGCCCGATATGGAGAAGAACGGCACCCCTGCCTCTCCTGCCACTGCCTTGGCCATAAGGGTCTTTCCGGTTCCGGGCGCACCCATGAGCAGCACGCCACGGGGAATCTCAGCACCTAGCTTACGGAAACGATCGGGATCGGTCAGATAATCCACCAATTCCTGGAGATCCTGCTTAGCATTCTCCGAGCCCGCCACATCATCGAAGGTGACGCTGGATTCCGTTCTTTCATAACGCTTGGCCCGGGACTTGGTGAAGCCCGTGAGTTGCTGATTCATACCGCCTAGCTGGCTCTGCATCCGCTTGCTTGCGAACCAGACCAGTGCGATCAGCAAAAGCAAGGGAAGAAAGCCCATAAGCAACGGCCCTAACCAGGACCCTCCTTGAGGGACCACTCGGACCTCCACATTGTGGGCCTCCAGAAGGTCCATAAGCCCGGAGTCTTGGAAAGGGGGTATGGCGGTTTGGAACTGTTGCGCCGGTGGGGCCTCTCCTTCTCTCTTAACAGTTACCGGTTCAGTACCGGAGCGGAAACGTCCATTAACTTCCTGACCACTTAGAGTCACCTCGGCTACCGTCTCATTACGGACCTCTTTCTTAAACTGGGTGTAGGTCAACTCGACGGTGTTACCGAACCCCCCACCAGCGGACCAAAAGAAATAGCCCAAGAGCAGGACCAACAATAGGATCCCGATCCCCAAACGCCAAGGATCACGCTGCAGCTGCTGCCAAGGATCACGTTGCCTTTCCTCCCCTTGGGGCCCCTCCGGCTCGCTGCCTTGTTGCCTATCCGATTCTGCCATAATGGGGGTTCCCTCCTGTCCTCGGCATTCCAACCGAGCTCGTGACGGATCAAGTGGAGGGCTGGAAGGGCTCTTGGAACCATTTCGCAACCACTGCCACGATCTGTTCCAGCCTCTCTAAGCAAATGGGTTGCATGGCGGATTATTTCAAGATGGCCTAGTCCTGCAAGGTGCTCGCCGCCTTTTGCCGATCGGCCAACCGTCGGTTGCCGTCCACTTCAGGGTAGGCAAAGCCATGCCAAAGTGGCTGGTGTCGAAGCGCTCTGTGCCCTCATGATCCTCCTTTATCGCCCTGGCCTAGTAATTGACGGAGACGCAAACCGTCCTGAGCGGCATAGCCCGACTCATCGTTATCAAAGAAGAGGTAGGCATCGAAGCCCTGGCCCTGCCACTCCCGAAGTCGTCGAGCCCAGCCCCTCAGGGCCTCGTCGTCATAATCGCCTGAATAGTTAGCCTTTGGGCCATGCAGGCGAACGTACACGAAATCAGCCGTAGTGACGACGGGCGAGGCTTGCTCCCCCAGCTCATAGATACAGAAGGCTGCCTCCTGCTCCTCCAAGAGCGCAAAGACTTCGGGAACAAACCAGCTTGCGTCTCGAAACTCGAAAGCATAACGGGGACCGGAGGGAAGGAACCGTAGAAAGGAGCGAAGGCGAGCCACATTGACATTCCAGCGAGGCGGAAGCTGGAAAAGGACTGGGCCAAGCTGCTCGCCTAGGAGCTTCACCCGATCCCAGAAGTTTCCCAAGCTTGCCTCAGGATCCTTGAGCTTCTTCATATGGGTAATGTAACGGCTCGCCTTGACGGCAAACTCAAAGCCTTCGGGCACTGTCTCTCGCCAACCCGTTACTGTCTCCGCCTTGGGAAGGCCGTAAAAGAAGCTATTAACCTCCACTGTGTCGAACTGCTGAGCGAAGTACTCTAGAAACGACCGCTTGGCAAGCTCCTCCGGGTAAAACGGTCCTTGCCAGTGGCTATATTGCCAGCCAGAGGTACCAATGCGAATCTGCGAGGTCTTGGTCACCTCCCTTCCCTCCCCTCTCTTCTCACCACTCCTGTTAAGCCATCTGCTTCCATCCCAACGAGCCCGAGGGAGAATTGCAACCCTAATACGACAACCGCAGTAAGGTTGCGTAGGATCGAAGCCGGGGTCAGCGGCAGGGGGTTGAGGGGGTGCCGCACCATGGCAAAACGTTCGTTCTCCCTAAGAAGGGTCCCCCGCTGCTCGGTTCCGGGGTCTTTCCTATGACCCCACGGTATTCACGAGTAGGCGGCTAGCGCCCTCTACCGCTGGGTAAGCGG
>CAYVMM010000076.1:0-6478 GCA_964452535.1 uncultured Gammaproteobacteria bacterium
GCCTGCGTCGGGGATGGCTCACTCAGTCCGGAGAGGCGGCTGCCTGCGTTCCGAATCGGATTTTGGTGCGGCTTGCCGGTTCGAGCCGTAAACCCTGGGATGCCGTCAATTACTGACCCCCATGGGCCACCGGCACTTGCGGCTCTGCACCAGGACCTGCAGGTGGCCTGGCTGGCGGCCTTCGCAGTAGCCCTCCATTCCCTAGAAGCTGCCCTACCACCCCTCATCCCGGGCATTAAGCCCGGATTGGCCAATGTAATCACCGTTTCTGCCCTTTGTCTGTGGGGCTGGCGCACGGCAGTGACCGTTACCCTGCTCCGAGTCGTAGTGGCCAGTATCCTGTTAGGGACCTTACTGTCGCCCGCCTTTTGGCTCTCCCTGGGAGGTGCCTTAGCCGCCGTGGCCGCCATGGGACTGGGGCGTACCTTGCCGGGAAGGGGGTTAGGTCCGGTAGGCTATAGCGTGGTTGCAGCGGTGGCCCACATCGGCGGCCAGCTCCTGGTGGCCTACGGGCTATTTGTGCATCATTCCGGTCTCTTGGCCCTGTTACCGCTGCTCGGTTTGGGGGCAGCACTTACCGGCACACTCAACGGCTTGGCGGCTTTTCTGCTCGTCCAAGAATGGCAAAAGGAGATCCCCTCTAGGGATGAATCGGTTGGCACCTAACCCCTCTTGGGATTCCAGTCTAGCGATGGCCCTTTTGGCTTCAATAATATTGCACGCGGGAGCCCTCCTGGGGATTGGCCTGCTGCCTGCCACTCCCCAGCCCGCGCAGGGCCAGACCCTGTACAGGATGCAATACCATCCGGCGCCCCCCCTTCCCTCGGGGGAGCCCAATGTCTTACGTACTGCCCCTCGTAGCTTGGGAGATAGAGCACTGGCCCCGGAAGCAGGCGATCAACCACCCGTCAAGCACCCCCTACCCCCTCCTTCTCAAACGCTGCAACCCAAGGGGGCCCCCTCGGTCACGGCCTTATCCAAGGGGACAGCCATTGATGCGGGGAGCAAAAAGGCGCCACCAGAGCCCTCTGGGGCACGGCCTTTTCGCCTGTACCCTTCCGATCAGCAGCTGGCGCACTGGAACCGCAAGCAGCGTGAGCACCGGCTCCGGGCACAGTCAGAGAGCGCATCCAGCAGCCCTCCCTCTAAGGACGCTACTGCCGCCTACATCAGCAGCTGGCTTGCCAAGGTGCAGCGGGTCGGCAGGATGAACTATCCCGAGGAGGCGCGAAAGCGCGGCATTACTGGTCGTGTCCGAGTCTTGGCCCGAATCCGGCCCGACGGCTCCTTGATCGAGGTAAGGATCCTAGAGTCCTCGGGCAATCGTTTCTTGGACTCAGGAGCAAAGGCCATCATTCGCCTCGCGGCGCCTTTTAGCCCCTTTCCGGCCAGTGTCAGGGTCCATCACCCCCAGCAACTACTCATTCGCCACTACTGTCATTTTACCGAAAGTGGCAATGGTCACTCCGCTCATCTCGAGTAAACCCATAGACAGCCAGCGACACGCACCATGATCATTATCTTAAAACCTGGAACCACCGCCGACGATCCAGAATACCGGAACCTAATGGATTACCTTTCCGCCAAGCCGGGGATCGAGATCCGCCAACATCAAGAGCACGGGATGACCCGGACCGTTACCGAGCTTTATCTGATCGGGGACACCGCCGGCCTAGATACGGAGGAGGTAGGAGGTCAGCCCGCTGTAGAGCGGGTAGTGCGAGTTTCCGACCGCTATCGGCTGCTTGGTCGGCATAAGGGTCAGCTCGAGTCATCCGGTTTCGAGCTCAATGGGCTCTACTTCAATCAGGATAATTACCACCTGTTTGCAGGTCTCTGCGCCGTTGATAACCCAGCCAACACGGAATATATGATGGCGGCTCTTCAAGCCCAAGGGCTGACAACCACGCGGATGGGGGCCTACAAGCCCCGAACGAGTCCCTACGACTTCCAGGGCCATGGGGCCAAATGCCTGCCCTATGTTTTTGAGCTGGCCGGGAAGTATGGGCTCCAGGCAATCACCATGGAGATCACGCGACCGGATCACATCGAGGAGATCCAGCGCGCCCTCGCCGAAACAGGCCACCCAACGGGCGTGATGCTCCAGGTCGGTACCCGCAATGCCCAGAACTTCGAGCTCCTCAAAGAGGTAGGCAATCAGTCCGAATTCCCCATCCTCTATAAACGAGGATTCGGCATAACCCTTGAGGAATCCCTCAACGCCTGCGAATACATTGCCAGTCGAGGGAATCGCGACATCGTATTCTGCCTTCGCGGAGTTAAAACCCACATGGGTCGCCCCCATCGCAACCTGATCGATTTTGGCCATGTCCCCGTCATCAAGCGCCTCACTCGAATGCCCGTGTGTGTGGATCCCAGCCATAGTGTGGGCAATCGCGAACGGTGTCCAGATGGCTTATTAGAGATCCAGCACGCTGCCGCTCAGGGGCTTATCGCAGGGGCCAATATGGTCCTAGTCGATTTCCACCCCCAACCGGAGCAGGCTCTAGTGGACGGCCCTCAGGCCCTCTATCTGGAAGAATTGCCTACTTTCGTTCAGGATATGGCCCTTGTCCATCAGACCTACAGACGCCGATGCCAACTGGCCAAAGAGATGCCCCGGTTTTGAGGGGAGAACAAAGGCGCTCCGGTTCGGCTCGGCCATTCCTCGGCTCGCTAGCCCTACCCAGAATGCTCTGGAGGGACCTCCTGGGTGGCCTTGGCTTAGTCCTTCTGGCCACTGCACTCGGTTTTCCTTCCGCTAAGGCCAAGGGTCCCCTTCGCATCGTTGCCACCATTCCGCCCTATGCCATGCTGGCCCGTGCGGTGGGCGGTGAAAGGAGCCGCGTTCACGTCCTGCTACGCCGCGGTCACGATCCCCACCAGTACGAGCCGGGGATCCAGGATTTGGTCCAACTGCAAAAGGCCCACCTCGTGATCTCTAACGGGATCGGTCAGCAACGACTGGAAGCCCAGCTCCACTTGGCCAGTCGGACAAGCGGCCACCTTCGCATGGGGAAGACCGTCTCCTTCGATCCCATTCGGGATGCCTCCGGGGCCCTCAATGGCCACATCTGGTTGGATCCGGATGTAATGGCCCGCGGGGCTAACATCCTGGCTAAGCGGCTCGGTAAACTCCATCCGGAAGGCCTTACGGCATTCCAAGCTAATGCCCAGGCCTTTCAGGAAGCGCTCTCCGAGGCCGATCGCAGGAACCAGGCGCTCCTAGCCCAGCTTCCGGTCCGCCACGTGGTGACCCTCCATCCTGGATTCGACTACTTCCTTCGCCATTACCATCTGGAAACGGCAGGATCCTATCTGGACCTCGCCGGAAATGAGCCGAGTCCCCGACAGATGGCTGAGCTCCTGCAAAGGATCCGCGAATTGGCGATCCCCGCCATCTTCCGCGAGCCTCAGCTCCCCAGAGGGCCCGCAGAAGCCCTAGCCGAGGCGGCGGGAATCCGGGTCGGGATCCTGGATCCGCTCGGCTTCCAGGAGTCCGTTTCCAGCTACCCTGACCTCCTCCGGTACAATGCCCACGCCATCCATGACGCCTACACCCGGTAGCTCCGAAGGAAGCCCAGGCTTCCAGGCCCCCTTGGTGGAAGTACAAAACCTCACCGTTCGCTTTGGGCCGGTCACCGTTCTGGATCGGGTGAGCTTCTGTATCCATTCTGGAGAGTTCCTCGCCGTCCTCGGTCCCAACGGCTCGGGCAAGACCACTCTATTCTACTGTTTGCTCGGGCTGATTCCCTACGAGGGCGGCGTTCGCAACCGCGCGAGGCGGATCGGATTCGTTCCCCAGATTAAGACCTTTGACCGGAGCTTTCCGGGACAGCCGGTGGAGGTGGTCCTCTCCGGCATCACCAATTCCTGGCCCGGGCCCTGGAGCCGTCGGGCGCAGGGTCGCGCGCGCGAGGCCCTGCGCTGGGTAGGAGCCGACCAATACGCCGACCAGCCCCTCGCCAGCCTCTCCGGCGGGCAGCTCCAGCGAGTCTATCTGGCCCGGGGATTGGTCCAGGAGCCCGACCTGCTTCTCCTAGACGAACCGGCCGCTGGAGTGGACCGAGTGGGAGAAGCAGACCTCTATCAATACCTGGAAAGCTATCAACAGGAGCATCCCAGGGCGGCGATCGCCATGATCACCCACGATTGGGACGTGGCCCGCTACCACGCGGACAAGGCCCTGATCCTCAAGCACGGGGTTATCGGCTTTGGCCCAAGCGAGACAGTCGTGGAGGAGGAGCGCCTGCGCCAGGCCTTTGGCCATATCGGCCATGCCCATGCCTTAGGGCCAGAAAATGGCTGAGATCCTGAGCCTGCCCTTTATGCAGCGGGCCCTTTTCGCCGCCCTACTGACTGGGCTGCTGGGCGGATTGCTGGGGGCCTTCCTGGTCCAGAAGCGCCTTTCCTTCCTTGCGGCGGGTGTGAGCCATAGCGCCTTCGCAGGAATCGGGCTAGGACTAGCCCTCGGGATAGCCCCCTTCTTGGCCGCTGTACCGATGGCAGTGGCCGTGGGCGCAGCCCTCGCTCTTCTGCGCCAGCGGGGCACACTGCCAGAAGACGCGGTGGTCGGGATCCTTTTCGCCGCAGGGATGGCCACGGGGGTGGTACTCCTTTCCCTGTCCGGGGCCAACGCTAGCTTGCCGGCTTACCTCTTCGGCTCAATCCTGGCCATCCGTCCCGTCGATCTCCTCTTTTTAGGAGTAATTACGGCGGTTGGGGTAAGCTTTGTTCTCGGCTTCTGGGGCAGACTGACCCTAATTACTTTCGACCGGCAGCTAGCTCAGGCCTCGGGCGTTCCGGTTCGCTTTCTGGATTATGCCTTCTTCATCACCAGCAGCGTTGCCATCGTAGCAACGGTGAAGCTGATCGGCGTTATTCTTGTAAGCAGCTTCTTCGTGGTTCCATCGGCCACCGCGCGGCTGCTGGGGAGCACCTTCGCCGCCGTAACCGCTTTGGCAGCTACGTTAGGAATGGCCACCGCCGTGGCAGGCCTCCTCTTAAGCTATCCCTTAGAAGGCCCCGTAGGCGCATCGATCGTCTTGCTGCAGGCCGTCCTCTTCGCCGGGGTCCTGGTAATCCGCAGACGGCCTAAAGCCCAATAAGGCGGGCAGCGCTACTCCCCGAAACGGGGCAAAAGCTCGGCGAAATTGCAGGGTTGGGTACGACAGTCCAACTGAGGGAGGATGATGGAATCCAGGGCGAGCCGGCAGGCCCCCGAGCTGCCGGGGAGATTAAAAACCAGGGTATCACCGGCCAGCCCCGCCTGAGCCCGAGACTGGATAGTAGCGGCCCCGATCTCCCCATAAGAAAGCCAACGGAAAAGCTCCCCAAATCCGGGAATGGGCTTGGTGAACAGAGCAGCTGCCGCCTCCGGCGTGACATCGCGCCCCGTCACACCGCTACCCCCCGTACTTATTAGCACCGCGACATCGGGTCGGGCAATCCGCTGGCGGAATCCGACCACCAGCTCCGCCCGATCATCCCGAAGGAGACAGCGATCCACCAGTCGATGGCCCGCTTCGCTTAGGCGCTCGCTTAGGAGGTCACCCGAAAGGTCGCTCGCCAGTGTACGCGAATCAGAAACGGTAACCACCGCGCATCCTAATGGCCGGAATTCCGTTTCCACAATGGCGGCTCCCTTCGAACGATGGCCAAAAAATCTTAGTCCTTTCAGTGCGTACCCTGAGGAGCGGTCCCGGCGACATTAGTCCTCAGCTATCTGGCGCTCCTGGCGCTCCTGGGCCTCCTTGGCCTCGATACTCATCGTCGCCACCGGACGAGCATCCAAGCGGCGCACGCCAATGGGTTCGCCGGTAACTTCACAGTAGCCGAACTCACCGCTGTCGATACGGCGCAGAGCGGCATCGATCTTATTCAGCAACCGCTGCTCCCGCTCCACCGTGCGTAGTTCAGTGTAGCGGTCCGATTCGCGACTAGCCCGATCTAGCTCGTCAGCCTGATTCTCGCTGTCATTCATGTGCTCCCGAACCTGGATCGTATCCTCCAGGATTTGTCGGCGCCAATCCAAAAGCTTTTGCCGGAAGTAGGCAAGCTGCTTCGGATTCATATAGGGCTCATCCTCGCTGGGCTTGTAGCCAGGCTCCAATTCAATCTCATCCAGATCCACCCGATCGCTCATGAATGCTCCTCCGGGTAGCGCGCCACAAAGCAACGGCAGCCCAATCTTGCCGCCCCCAGGACACATTGGCAACCCCACAAGACTAAAGGGCCGCCCCTATATTAAGGGGAACACCAATCAGATCGCTGGAACCGGCCCGGTAACGGACGAGGAGCGACCTAGTACTGCCTCATTGGACACGCGCCAGGCCTGGGTAGGAGCGGCGAGAGCCGCGACTCAAATGGGGCTGATCGCTCGGGGGGTCCCGCCCCTCCTACAAAGGCCCACCGGATGGAGGGGACCGTTGTTGTAGAGCCCGATCTACCAGGGCGATGAAAAGGGTTTTTCATCGCC
>CAYVMM010000077.1:0-6477 GCA_964452535.1 uncultured Gammaproteobacteria bacterium
GCGGGTTGGTCTGGAAGCGGAGACGGGGCGCATGGTCCTGCGTCGTGCCCGAGAGGCCGCGGACCGCAATGCTGAGGCTCTCTTCCTGCGAGGAGGAGGCCAAATCCCGAAGATGGGGCCTCTTCGCCCTGCGGACTGGGGGCTGATCGGAGGCGCTGGGCTCTGGGTCACGGTCCTGGCAGGAGGGGGATGGGCGGTTTCGGGGGGCTTGCTAGGGTGACTCGCTGGGCAATCCGATTGGAATTCGATGGCTCCCGCTTCTGTGGCTGGCAGCGTCAGGCCAATGCCCCGAGCATTCAAGCAGCCCTGGAAAAGGCGCTCAGCCAAGTAGCTGACACGCCAGTTGCCGTGGCCGCATCGGGACGCACCGATGCGGGCGTCCATGCCCTAGGCCTGATTGCCCACTTCGACGCCCCGGTGGAGCG
Source organism: uncultured Gammaproteobacteria bacterium (assembly GCA_964452535.1). GTDB lineage: Bacteria > Pseudomonadota > Gammaproteobacteria > Thiohalorhabdales > Thiohalorhabdaceae > Thiohalorhabdus. Next base: position 426 of record CAYVMM010000077.1, read on the forward strand.
TCCCGCCAAGGCTTGGATGCAAGGCGTCAATCGCCACCTTCCCCTGGGGGCAGCAGTTACTGCAGCCCGACCGGTTGCGGAGGAATTCCACGCACGGCGCTCAGCTTTGGCTCGCACCTATCTCTACCGGGTACTGGCTCGGGCAGCGAGCCCCGGCTTGGAGCAAGGTCGGGTCGCTTGGGTTCCCCTCGGCTTGGACTCGGAGGCAATGGCCGAAGGTGCCCGTCATCTGCTCGGCGAGCATGATTTTTCGGCGTTTCGGGCCAGTGGCTGCCAAGCGAGCTCCCCCGTTCAGGAGGTGCAGCGCATTGCGATCTGGTGTCAGGGCGACGAGGTTCGGGTGGCGGTACGGGCCACCGCTTTCCTGTATAATATGGTACGAATCATTGTTGGATCCCTCCTAGAAGTGGGCAAGGGGCGACAAGCGCCTGACTGGGTGGCCTCAGTTCGAGCGTCAAAGGATCGTGAGCAAGCAGGCCCTACGGGGCGACCGGAGGGCTTGTATTTTGCGGCTGTGCACTATCCTACGGGACTGGGGGCTCCCCTCCCGCCCCAATGGAGCCCTGTTGGGTTCGATCCCAGGGCCTTTTAATCCGGCGAGGCGTTAATAGGGATAGCTCGTCGGGTCCTGCGGAAGGACTGGGACAAGGCTTTCCAAGGCAGGCGCAAGGAGCCATGCATTTACTGACGGCAACAGCTCCGCCGAAAGGGGATTGACCCATTTCGGGACCGGCTTGGCAGCGAACGCGGGTCAAGGTATGTGGGATCACCTCCGTTGAAGATGCCCAAAAGGCATCTGAGGCTGGGGCCGATGCCATCGGCTTGGTCTTCTATCCCCTCAGCCAGCGAGCCATCTCGGTGACGGAGGGCGTGCGCATCTGCGCGGAAGTCTCGCCCTTCGTAACTGTGGTTGGGCTATTCGTTGACCCTGCGCAAAGGGAGGTGGAGGCGGTCCTCGATCACTGTTCTGTGGATGTCCTGCAATTCCATGGGGATGAGTCCTGGGCCTTTTGCGCCGGTTTCGGTCGGCGCTTTTTAAAGGCGATCCGGATGGCGCCGCAGACGGACGCCGTCTCTCTGGCAAGGACCTATGGGCCCTATAGGCTGCTTCTCGATACCTATGTGCCGGGTCAGGCGGGGGGGACTGGGCGGAGCTTCCGGTGGTCACTCGTACCGGAAGCATTGGCTGGCCGGGCTACCCTAGCCGGTGGGCTGACCCCCGAGAACGTGACAGAGGCGATCTCCCAGGTACGTCCCTTGGCTGTAGATGTTAGCAGTGGAGTGGAGAAACGACCCGGCGTTAAGTCCGCCGAGCGGCTCGCAGCTTTTGTGCAAAGGGTTCGAGATGAGGATAACCGACAATCTTCCGGATGAGCGGGGACGATTTGGGGCCTACGGGGGACGGTTCGTTCCCGAAACCCTCATGGCGGCGGTTCTGGAGCTCACTGAGGCCTATCAAAAGCTGCGGGAGGATACGGCTTTTCAGGCGGAGCTGGCGCAAGTGCTGCACTCCTATGTTGGGCGTCCCACCCCTCTTTACGAGGCGGAGCGTCTCAGCCGAGAGATCGGCGGCGCGCGGATCTTCTTTAAGCGCGAGGATCTGACGCACACGGGGGCCCACAAGATTAACAACACGGTGGGGCAAGGGCTGCTTGCCCGCCATATGGGCAAGAATCGACTGATCGCTGAGACCGGGGCTGGCCAGCATGGGGTGGCCACCGCCACCGTAGCGGCGCGCTTGGGCCTGGAGTGTGTCATCTACATGGGCGCCGAGGATATGCGACGTCAGTCCATGAATGTTTACCGCATGCGCCTGCTCGGAGCCCAAGTGGTCCCTGTCGAGTCAGGATCGCGGACCCTGAAGGACGCCATGAATGAAGCCATGCGGGATTGGGTTACGAACGTGGCGAATACCTTTTATGTTATCGGCTCTGTGGCAGGCCCTCACCCCTATCCCATGATGGTCCGCGATTTCCAAGCGGTAATCGGCCGGGAGACCCGAGAGCAGATCCTGGAGGCTAGGGGGGAACTGCCGGATGTGCTAGTTGCCTGTGTGGGGGGAGGCAGCAACGCCCTTGGGCTATTCGAGGCGTTCCTCGATCTTCCCGATGTCACCCTGGTGGGAGTGGAGGGCGGGGGCTATGGGCTCGCTAGCGGAACCCATGCAGCCCCGCTTTGCGCCGGATCCCCGGGGATCTTGCATGGCTCCCGGAGTTATCTGCTACAGGACGACAATGGCCAAATCCTCGGGACTCACTCCATCTCGGCAGGCTTGGATTACCCCGGTGTGGGGCCGGAGCACAGCTACCTCAAGGATCTTGGTCGGATCCGGTATGAGGCCGTAACCGACTCGGAGGCCCTCCAAGCCTTCCGGAAGCTGACCGCTAGCGAAGGCATCCTGCCCGCCCTTGAGCCCTCCCATGCGGTAGCGGCGGCCCTACGCTTAGCGGGGGGGCTCTCCTCTGACCGGGCCCTTCTGGTCAATCTCTCCGGTCGGGGAGACAAAGACATCCATACTGTGGCCGAGGCAGAGGCTGCGTCGTGAACCGCATCGAGAGTCGCTTCCAAGAGCTGGCTGAACAGGGCAGGAAGGGGTTGATCCCCTTTTTGACTGCCGGGGATCCGGAACCGGATTGGACGGTAACGCTCCTTCACGCCTTGGTTGAATCTGGGGCCGATATCGTAGAGCTGGGGGTGCCGTTCTCTGATCCCCTGGCAGATGGTCCCGCTATCCAGAGAGCCTCCGAGCGGGCCCTGGAGCACAGGGTTTCGCTCTTGGATGTCCTGGAGATGGTCCGGGAATTCCGGCGTTCCGATAGGCGGACACCGGTAGTCCTGATGGGTTATGCCCACCCCATCGAGCGCCTAGGTCCTGCCCACTTCGCTGAGCGGGCCGCAGCGGTAGGAGTGGATGGCGTCTTGACGGTGGATATGCCGCCCGAAGAGGGTGGAGAATGGCTTCGGCCCTTCCCCGAATTGGGGCTGGCCCCCATCCTGTTGGCCACCCCAACGACCTCCAGCGAACGTCTCAGCACGATCCTCAAGCTCGCCCACGGCTTTCTCTATTATGTCTCTATTACGGGGGTTACCGGGGCTGATAGTTTAGATGCCGCCGATGTGGTGGAGCATGTGGCCCCCATTCGCTCCCGGACGGAGCTCCCCCTAGCCGTGGGCTTTGGTATCCGAGATGCCGATGCAGCTGCTGCTGTGGCCTCTGCCGCGGATGCCGTGGTGGTGGGCAGTGCCTTGGTTCGGACAGTGGCGGAGCATGCCCGAGGTGCCTCGGCTACGGACCTTGAGTTTGCCCTGCGGCGTCAGATGGACCAGCTACGCATTGGCTTGGATCACGCCGTCACCGAGTAAATGGGCAGGTAGTCGCTATGAGCTGGTTTCAGAGGATCATGCCCCCCAAGATCAAGAAAAAGGAAAACAATGGGGGCACGATGCCCGAAGGCCTATGGGCCAAATGCCCCGATTGCCAAGCGATCCTCTACCGGAAGGAATTGGATCGGAGCTTCCAAGTTTGTCCAAAATGCGGACACCATCATCGCATTGGAGCCCGTGAGCGTCTGGACGGCTTCCTGGATACCGAAGGTCGTGAAGAGATCGGGGTTCAGCTTACCTCCAATGATCCCCTGCGCTTTCGGGATTCCAAGAAGTATCGGGACCGGCTTACCCAAGCCCAGAAGAAGACCGACGAGGGCGAAGCATTGGTGGTTATGCGAGGCTCTCTGAAAGGGCAGGGGGTCGTGGTTTCAGCCTTCGATTTTGGGTTTATGGGGGGGTCCATGGGGTCAGTGGTCGGGGAGCGCTTTGTCCGTGGCGTGGAGCGCGCTGTGGCTGAGGGTATGCCCCTAATCAATTTTGCCGCTAGCGGAGGGGCTCGAATGCAAGAGGGACTGTTCTCTCTCATGCAGATGAGCAAGACTTCCGCTGCTCTAACCCGCTTGGATGGGGCCGGACTTCCCTATTTTTCGGTACTCACCGATCCTACCATGGGGGGGGTGACCGCAAGCCTGGCCATGCTAGGGGATATTATCTTGGCTGAGCCGGGGGCGCTGATTGGCTTCGCCGGGCCCCGCGTGATTGAGCAGACGGTCCAGGAAATCCTCCCTGAAGGCTTCCAAGAGGCGGAGTTCCTCCAGGAGCATGGGGGGATCGACGCCATTGTCGATCGCCGGGAGATGCGAGAGACCATTGCCGACCTGTTGAGCTGTTTGACTCGGCTCCCGGCGGCTTCCGATTAGCCCCAAAGACGACGGGGTCCTATCGGCTGTGAAGGAGTCCCTCAAGCTACAACGCTGCCTTGAGGCTATCGAGGCCCGCCACCCTGCTGCTATTGAGCTGGGCCTTGATCGTGTGCGTACCGTGGCCGGACGTATGGGGCTACTCCCTACCCCGATGCCGGTGGTCTTGGTCGGTGGCACTAACGGCAAAGGATCAACCCTAGCCTTCCTGGAGGGTGCTCTAACCCATCAGAAGCCCCTCCGCATTGGTGCCTATACCTCGCCGCATCTGTTCCGGTTCAATGAGCGGATCCGCATTCAGGGGATGCCGGTGGGGGATCCGACCCTCCTTGAGGCCCTTGAAGCGGTGGAAGCGCACCGCGGGGAGGCGCCCCTGACCTACTTCGAGTACACCACGCTAGCTGCCATGTGGGTGTTCCAGGGCCAGGTCGATATCGCCTTGCTTGAGGTTGGCCTGGGGGGTCGCCTCGATGCAGTGAATATATGGGAGCCCATCGTCTCCGTAATCACCTCCATCGACCTGGATCACCAGGCCTATCTGGGCTGTGATCGGGAGGCTATTGGCTCCGAGAAAGCAGGTATCCTTCGGCCCGGCATCCCCGCCGTTTGTGGGGATCGGGAACCGCCCCACTCCCTCCTCCAAGGGAGGGAGCAAAGACTCTATGTTGTGGGTCGGGACTTCCAAGCAATCGGAGGGCCAAGTGGGTCCTGGTATTGGGTGGGGTGGGGCGCCGACATCGGTCCCCTGCCGGCTCCCCGCCTAGCGGGTAGCTATCAGCTCCGTAATGCGGCAACTGCCTTAGCGGCAGGAGAGTTGCTCCCTCCTGCCTATCGTCCCGGATCAAAGGCATGGCAGGAGGCCCTGAGGGAGACGCTGATTCCGGGACGGGGGCAAAGGGTGGAGCAAGGGGTCTCGGTCTGGCTAGATGTGGCTCACAATCCGGGTGCGGCCCAGGAATTCGCGACCCTTCTAGAGGAAAATCCCGTTCCTGGCCGAAGCCTTGCTGTCTGTGGTGCGATGCGCGACAAGGATATAGCGGGGATTGCGACTGCTATGGCCGGTGCTGTTGACCGGTGGTACCCTTGTGGCGTTCCTGGTCCTCGGGGGCTATCGGGGCGGGAGCTAGCGCAGCGGCTCCCCGTGGCCTCACCTTCTCAGATTCCGAGCTTCGGGGATCCCCGTGCCGCCTTTGCCGCTGCCCGGGCTGAAGCTGTAGCGAGTCAGGATCGGGTGGTCGTCTTGGGGGGATTCCCGGTGGTCGCTGCGGCCTTAGAGGCGCTCGAGGGACAAACCGATTAATCAGGGGGCACCGCGCGATCGCTCCTCCCCAAGAGAGGGGTTATCCCTGCAAGCCCGGCGTAACGGAATGGCAAGAAAAGGGCCGGCCGAGGGGCTGTCGGGAACCAGTCGGAGGGTAACCTTGTGTATAAGCTAATCGGCGCAATCATCGTGGTGCTGGCTGTCGCGGCTGCTGTCCTGCCTCTTTGGCTGGGTGGTGATGCTTCGGAGGAGACCGAGTCTGTGCCGGTGGAGACGAAGGCTTTGGAGGACTCGGATACGGCCGCGGAATCCACCTCGCCTTCGGCCCCTGCTGGAGCGGAGGAGGAGAGGAGGGCAGCCGCTGGCACGGGCGAAGGGGGTGAGCGCTCCTGGTGGAAAAAATCGCCAGAGGCGAGCCGCCCTAAGGGGTCTGAGCCTTCGCCCCCCGATGGGGAAAGGGCGCCTGAACAGAGCCCAAAGGAGCCCTCGGAAGAGATTACTGGCCCCACTCAGGAAGAGCTGCCCCCCGCCGGGGCTTCTGCCC
>CAYVMM010000078.1:0-6453 GCA_964452535.1 uncultured Gammaproteobacteria bacterium
CATCAATCCCCGCTTACTGAATTTGCCGAGCGATCCGGTGGCGCAAATTGCGTATGATCAGCCAGATACTCACTAGGGCCACCGGCACCAGAGCGGCTTTGGCAAAGGCCATGTGTTCGAGATAGCCAGCCTCCTGGATTACCTTAAGGGGATAGTGCAGCAGTTGTAGCAAGTAATAGCTGATGGCAACAACCGACAACCCCTCCACCGTCTCCTGGAGCCGAAATTGCATGGAAGCACGACGGTTCATGGCTTCCAGCAAGTCGCGATTTTGGGCCTCGAGAGCCACATCGACTCGGGTGCGCAATAGGTCGCCGGTCCTCGCTATCCGCTCGGACAAGGACTCCTGACGCTCGAGCACGGTCTGACAGGTCCGCATGGCCGGATCCATGCGCCGCTCAATGAACTCTTCGATGGTCTGAAAGCCCTGGATGCGCTGCTCGCGCAGATCCCGGATCCGCCGGCGGACCAGCGCGTGATAGGCCTCAGAGGCCTTGAACCGGTAATTGCTTTCATTGACGAGCTGCTCCATGTGCGCGGCCTGCACGAACAGAGTATCCAGCAGATCGTGTTCGTCGGAATCTTCCCCGGAGGCCAGCCGTGTTGTGAGAGCGGCCAGATGGTCCTCGATCTCCGTCAGGCGGGGCAGCAATTCCCGGGCCCTTGGGAAGGCCAGCATCGCCAGCATGCGATAGGTTTCGATCTCCAGGAGCCGCTGCACAGCGCGCCCCGCCTGGCGCTCACGCAAGTCGATATCCCGAACGAGAAAACGTGCGAAGCCGTCGGCGTGGAACCGGAAGTCGGTCCATGCATGTGCCGAGCCGCCGGCGATGTAGCTACCGATGATGGGATTGTGATCGAACAGCGCCGCGAGCTCCTCCGTTTTCCGCTCTCTTGCTGAGGCAGGTTCCAACACCAGATGGGCCGCCACCAGGCGCTGGCCCGGAAGAGCCGCCAGCCAGTCCTCCGGGATGTGCGCCAGAGCTGTCTGACTGAAGGGATCATCCACAGTCTCAGAAACAAAGAAAGTATAGGTGGAGAGCTCCGTGCGCCGTTCCCACTTCAGGCGGAGTGGTCCCAGAGCAGTCGACAGATTGCGCGCCGCTTTAGCGGGTGGAGCTACCCCATAGGATCGGCAAAGTTGGGCCACTGCGTCTCGGTCGGCCTCCGCTGATTCCGGTTTGTGGCCTGAAAACATGCCCAGATGCGAGATCCGTAACGGGGGGCGCAAGACCTCATAAGGGCGCGCGTGGACTTCGCGATTGAGTTGTTCTCGAAGGGGGTGATCCGCATACGCGCCGTGGCGAGTTGTCCACTGTTCATGGTCCGGATGGGTCACTGTCGCTCTCTCCAATCCGTTGCCGATGCCTAGATACGGCTCCTCTCAAATGGGCTGCCTCTCCGAGCTGAACCCGGTGGGGCGGCTCTGCGAGGAGTTGCTGCGGGCGGTAAAGGCCGAGTTTAGGTCTTGTTGGAGGGAAAAGTCACTGCCATCGAAAACGAACGTAGGCACTGGGGGGCCAAGCCACTGCGTGTCCACCGACTGATCGGCTGGTCCGGGATTCAGGAGAACCTTACCAAGGGGTTCAGAAGTAGAGTCCCCCTAATTGGGCCTATTGGCAACCGGGATGCTGGAAGAAGCCGCGGATCTTGCTGGGCCAATTGGGCAGGGAGCGTAAGGCCGACCCGACCGGCTTCTTCCGTTCTTCCTTGGTGGTCACCGTGCGAGGGCCCATGCTGCGAGCATAATCTGGTCATCCTGAAACGCTTGACGCTCAACCTGATCCGCCTAGACCCGATGAAGCGGAAAGACCGCTCAAGACGAAACGCCTCCTAGTGGCCACTTCCGATGCGTATCGGGTACACTTGCTGCTTGGAATGATAAGAGTTCTCGACGTGCGATCGCCCTGCCAAGCGGGTGCGATTGCCTGTTATCGCCGGGCACATGACGTACGGGTTGGAGGACACTCGGTTAAGGTGAGGTGATGACCATGGCGGTTAAGAAGGCCAGCACCGGCGAGGCCAGCGTCCTCGATGCCATCGGCAACACACCGCTGGCGCAGATCGAGGGAGCCTGGGTGAAGCTTGAGCACCTCAACCCCTCCGGCTCAATCAAGGCACGCATTGCCAAGTACATGATTGACCAGGCCGAGGCGGCTGGCGAGCTGCATCCGGGCGATACCATCGTCGAGGCTAGCAGCGGTAACACCGGCAATGCCTTGAGCATGATTGCCGCCGTCAAGGGCTATCGCATGCTGGTGGTCATGCCGCACGGGATGAGCTCTGAACGATTGGCGATCTCGCGGGCCTTCGGCGCAGATGTGCTTACCCTCGGAGAGTTTCACGTGACCGAGGCACTAGCCAAGGTCCAGGAGTTGGATGAACAACCCGGTTATTTCAGCCCTCGACAGTTCGCCTCCGAGCTCAACATCGAGGAGAACAGGCTCTGGCTGGGCGAAGAGATTCTAGCCCAACTGCCTGATGGTGTGGCCCCCGATGCCCTGGTAGTGGGCGTCGGTACCGGCGGTACGCTGATCGGTATCGGTCAAGCCCTGAGGCGGGTGAACCCAGAGGTCAAGCTCTTCGGCGTGGAGCCGGGAGAGTCGTGTACTATCGTTTGCGGCGAGACCGGTCGGCACAGGATCGAGGGCATCGCCGACGGCTTCGTTCCCGAGATCATCCAACGTCACTATGCCGACATCGACGAGCTGCTCTCGGTCTCAAGCGAGGAAGCGCTAAGCTGCATGCGCCGTTTGGCCAAGACATACGGCACCTTCGTCGGGCCTAGCTCCGGTGCCCACATGGTTGCGACCCACCGAATCCGCCAGTGTTACCCCGAGCTCGAGAATGTGGTGACCTTGTTCTGTGACGCTGGCGAGAAATACCTCAGCGAGCATTTCCGAGTATGACCCGTGCACGCGCGCTGATTAGCGCCGGCGCGGATCCGGCATCTGCCGTTGATCTCCCTGCCGAGCCTGCGTTCGGAGCTGTGCGCTCGGCCCATTAAAAGCTAACCGGGGAACCCTCCGGAGCATACGACTGTCTTCTAGAATCCCATCTCCGGCATTCTATTCCAGTTCCAGCTAGGGCAACCGGAAGGGGCCTCCCTATAGGGCGGTAGGGAGGAGTGTCACTTTAGGGAATGCGTCTCGGATTCACCAACAATCCACAGTGATCAGAGGAGGAACGATGGATCGGTACAATGACCCGCGCTCTGTGCAAAGGTCGGGGCGAGGGAGCGGAGCCACTATCCGTCAGCGCCTGGGGGAAGCCAGAAACCAGTGGCGGCTGATGACCTTCTACGAGCGCTTCGAGCAGGTGGTAGCCTCCGCCTTGGCCGGGGTCATGGCCCTGGTCGTCCTGGTGGCCCTGTGGAACCTGCTGGGCCACATCTTCAACCTGGTCGGGAACGCCGCCCTGGATCCGCAGAACCATCGGGTCTTCCAACAGGTGTTCAGCGGGATCCTGACCCTGCTGATTGCCCTGGAGTTCAACCACTCCATCTTGCGCTGGGCGGTGCGCGAGGAGCGCATCATCCAGGTCAAGACGGTGCTGGTGATCGGCATCCTGGCGCTTTCCCGCAAGTTCATCCTCCTGGATCTCGAATTCACCTCAGCCTCGCATGTCTTCGGATTGGCCACAGCAATCCTCGCCTTGGGTGGCGTCTACTGGCTGATGGGGGAGCGCGATGACCAATTTCCCGCTTCCGACAAGAAGAAGCGCCGGGAAGTTGGGACCTACCGAGGGGATGAAACTTGGTTGTCCAACAGGGGCATGCCCCCTTCGAGGGCCGGAGAAGCCGCTCGAGAGGCTTCGAAATTGGGTTACTGAGGCCTAGAGCAACGAGCTTTTGAGCTTAGTTGCCAGAGTTGAACGGGCCCCCGATATGGCGGGTCTTTGAGTCCTCTTGCCTTCGTCGGGGTCGAATCTATCTTTACGACTGCTCCGAAAAAGCCTCATGCAGGCTCCCTTCAAGCTGACGGAAACCCCTCAGGAAGTATGGCTGGGGCCTGCTAGCTAGGCCCTTTTATGGTGGTACTATTTCCTTCTCCTCCCGCCTAAAGCTGATCTTCTTGTTTGGCCTTGCTTGTTTATTATTTATTTTCAGGGGGTTGCCTGGGGTTCGGTTTGCCGAGATGGTCCCTGGCCTGTTCGACCGCAACAGGGGTGTATCCAGCAGGGTCAGGCGCCCCTTTTTTTAAGGCATTGATTTAAGATAGAAAACCTTTATACCTTCCGGGGAAGATCCGTCTAATCGGCACCGGGAACCCCAATCGATTGAAAAGGTCTTAGTTACTCCTCAGAAGTAAAGAAGGGGCCAGAGTTCTCTGGCCCCTTCGAGTGACGCTATTAGCTAACTTTTCCTCATCCTCCTTAATCGGAGGCCCGGGAAGCACCGGGCCCTTTTAAGATGTTGCGTTTGCCTAGCAGTTCTCCTCGCAGTGGAGAGCCCGGGAGCTTCCCGGGCTTTTTATATACCATGGCACTTGGGGTGGTAAAGAGCAGTACCGGGAACCCCTATTGAAATGATTTTGATTTTTATTTACACTTAAAAATCGCGCCTCCCAATGCAGCCGTCCAGAACCAGGCGGCGAATGGAGTAAGAGAGTAAGAGTCGTTGTACTGGCATCTGAAAGAGGGCGGTGCGCTTCCTGCGTCCTTTTCCTCCTAGCCGTAGCAGCGGGAAGCGCCCCCTCCCTCTCGTTCCTTTCTCCTCCTCAGGATCGGGCCCGGGTCTTCCCGGGCCCTTTTGGGTTTCCCCACTCGCCATCAAACGTCAGCGGAATAACGAGACCGGCGTTGGGGACCTCTCGGTTGGAACTTAACTCGTGCATTCGCCCACCAAAAAATGGGCCCGGGAGTGTCCCGGACCCAACCATGCTGTCCTGTCCTCCTTCGCAGGCCCGGGCTTTCCCCGGGCCCCTTTTGTTTACTATAGCGCCTGGGTCGAAGACAACCGGCTCGACCGCCACAAACTAATCTCCAACGGCTTCCAGTACTTCTTTGAGGTTCCATGAGCGGCTCGGGTCCCGCGGGGGTAGGTCGGGCAACCGGCGCTTCTACCCATGCAGATTGCCTAACCTGAGCTTCCTTGTGCCATCCACCCTGGCTGTCAGAAGCTTCTCACGAGAATAGAGCGGTTAGCCTAAACTAAAAGCCCTGATCCATGGAAAGCCAAGAGATGCCTAGCTTCTGCAGGTGGCTGTTGAGCAATCCTTCAACGCGGCGGTGGTTACCGACGCTGGCCTGAACGACGGCCCCCACATTGTCTACGCCAATCCCGCTTTCCAGCGCTAGACCAGCTACTCCTGGTTGGAGCTGGCGGGCGCCACTCCTCGCCTTTTGCAAGGCCCTGCCACCGATCGAGAGGTTATGGATCGCCCGCGCCGGATCCTGGAGGCGGGAAAGTATTTCGAAGGCCATGCGATCAACTATCGCCGGGACGGCACTCCCTATCAGGTCGAATGGAACATTTCCCTGATCTGGGATTCGGGGGAGGGCGCTATTACCCACTTCGTGTCAGTGCAGCAGGATGTTACCGAGCACCAACAGCGCATCCAGCAGATGCGCCTGATGTCCACTGCCCTGGAAGAATCGGGCGATTGGCTGACCGGGGTGGCCAAGCGAAGACGATTCGATGAGATGCTCGAGAAGGAGTTCGAACGCAGTCAGCGCTACCAGCTCGATCTAGCGCTGATCACGTTGGATGCGGACCGATTTAAGCCCATTAATGATAGGTATGGCCACGAGGTTAGCGACGGAGTCCTAAAGGCGATGAGCCAAGTTGTGGAGGAGAGCTTGCGGCTCTCGGATCAGCTCGGTCGGTGGTGTGGAGAGGAGTTCGTGGTTCTAGCCCCGAGACCGGGAAGGAGGGGGCACAGAGCCTAGCCGAGCGACTGCGAGCGACGGTGGCCAGCGCCTCATTCTCGGAAGTGGGTCAGGTCATAGCCAGTTTTGGGGTTACTACCCGGCGTCCGGAAGATACGCTTCGAAGGCTGGTCAAAGGGATGGATGAGGTCCTCTATCAAGCCAAGGAAGGGGGGCGTAATCGAATCGAACTGTTGTAGATGATCGGATAGAAGTACCAGTTACCTGACCCCCGTGACAAATGGGATTAGGTCGTGGAGCGCCCGGGCGACCCCAGGCCGTGTTGGGGGTGGACGAGATCGGTTTTCTCAAACAGGGCACCAAATCGGTGGGGATTCAGCGCCAGTATAGCGGCACCGTACCGTAGAAATCTTGCTCGCCTAACTCCATGCCCTTGTTTATTAGAGGGATCAAGGAATTCCGGCACTGACCCCGATGGTAGCGCGGTAATCCATCTCATAACCGTGCTCATTCCTATCTTGCCAGATCGGTCCCCAAATGGGGTGAAAACTGCCCATCGGGCAGGGTCTCGTCAAACTCGGCCTTCGCCGGTCTGGGGCCGAGGGGATTGGCTTTCGAATCCCC
>CAYVMM010000079.1:0-6338 GCA_964452535.1 uncultured Gammaproteobacteria bacterium
TTCAAACCTGGAAAGCTACCGGCCGCTTTGTTCGGTGAGGAACGCCCTACAGCGCAACGGGGTCCTTCGGACGGGTGCCCCTTCGGCATAGACCCGGGTGGGTAGCGGAGGCCTTCGTTGTCGGTGTAGCGGTCGACGGGAGGCAGGGTGGCGCCTTTGCCATCGTGGGCCAAGGCTTAGTGAGCCGGTGGGCTGGATGGGTGGGGGGCTCAGTCCCGGTTTGAGTCGCCGCTGGGGTTGCCTCCGTGGACCTCACGGCGCCATAGCCAGGGCGGGAGGGGGTCGGGCTTGGCCCATAGGCCACGATTGGCCTGGCGAGCTCGGCGCTCCCACTTGAGCAACTCGGATTCCGGCGTCAGGGACGCCTTGTCAGCCCACGCATGGCCCTGGCGCACGAGCCAGCGATTGATGTTGCGGCCTTCGTGGTAGACGGTGCCGATGAGCCGGCCCTCGGCGTCTCGCTCATGGGTTATTACACGGACGCGCTCTCCGCTGACCCGGCGGCGCAGGGCTCGGCCGGCTTCAGGTCCGTAGGATTGATAGCTTTCGGGCGCATCAATTCCCTGGAGCCGAACCACCCGTTTGCCCAGAACGATCGTATCGCCGCTCCAGACATGGCGCACCGTGCCAGTGATCTCGCCAGCTTGGGCCGCTAGCGGAAGGAGCAGGAACAGGGGGATCCAGAATCGCATGGAGAGCATCCTACCTGATCTTTTGGCCGCTTTTGGCTAGATAGAGGACCCATCCCTTTCCATTTCTACTCTCCCAGAGGGTTGCGTCGACTTTTCCCCGCCTCTGACCGCAAGCCCGCCTCCCGCACCGCTAGTACGGGCGGCCTTCCAGGCTCTCTACGTCGGCAACGCAATTAGCGAATTAGAAAACCCTTGCAATTCCAGCTTGAGCCTACCGAGGCTTCGAGACAGAAAATTCTTCAGCAGGGGTCAGCTTCCCATTATGGAACACATGGGTGATGACATTAGCATTTGCAAGAACATCTAACGACGGTTTCCACATTTTTTTGTTTGGTGTATTAGTAGATCTTTTAATAAACGAGTTTTTAATGCCTTGGTTAGCCATCAATTGGCCCATAAGGTCTTTGGTGGCCTCTTTTGTCTCCTTTGCTATCAAGGTATCCTTATCTGTTAATCCTTCTAGAGCGGGAGTATGGAAACCCAACTCAGCACGTGGACTTACGATGCGGTTTTTCCCTCCCAAAAAAGCGAAGGTGCAGGCGCTAAAGCAATTGTCTTTTACGAACGTGCTCATATTATGTTGTCTTATAATATTATAAAGGTTTTCCCCGACAAGTTGTCGTCCTCCGCGACTGTTTAAAACAACATAGGAGGCATTATTCTGAGACTTAATTTGATTTTTAAAATCACTAATAAGTCCTTTGGCCAGAACGCCCGTTATAGATATCCCACTGCTATTATAGGTCTCCCTTACTCGAAAAGCCCCCAATCTCTCCAACCCTAAGCTAAACCTAGTTGCATAAAAAAAGGCTTCTGGATGAGTTAAGATCGGTCTGGAAGTCCATATCAGCTGAAGTATGACTAAAACGCAGGACAGTTGGGCCACTATTGAGAAGATCGATTCCCCTAAAAATTTTTCCCTATTGCTGGCTGACCTCCATATCCCAACAATTTGCCAAGCTCCAATCATGATATGCATTAGTAATGCTAATAGGAATGCCCAGAAAGTGATAATCCACTCATACAAAGAGGAAGCATTATTTCCAGAATAATCGATATAATAATAAATAAATATCAATATTATATTTACTGTAAAGCCGTTAATCCAAAATGATTTTGATAGACTTAGATCGCCTCTCCAATGATTTATCAAGTAACCGGAGATACTATCGGTTGATTTAGGCCAAATTTCATGCGCCTCTTTCGGCTCGAGTTTATCCTTTAACCTTAATATCATCATATAAAGCCCTATTTGGCCTTAGCGACCTGACGATTTCCAGGTGAAAACTAGGCATTTTCGGCTCCTTCGCCGACGCCTAGCCTGCATAACCGACTTTTTAAGGAGAACACAAATTAGATTATCGGAATTGGCCCGGTAACGGGGGTAAGGAGCGATTGGGGGTGCTCGAGGGGCAGGGTCTCGGAGCGGATCCGCGTTACCGGGCCACCGCGTCATGGCAAACCATTTATTCCCTTGATAATAATCCAGAATCGGGTGGGTCAGTGGTCTACTGGTTGCCTTGAACTGCCTGCATCCGACTGTGGAGCTTTTTCTGCAATGCCTCCTGGTTCGCTTGCTTGGCGACCTGGTAATACTTATTCAAGGAAAGCCCCTGGTCTTTGATCGCTTGGCGCATATCCTGAACGACTTGTTGCTTTAGTTGCCTTTTCTCGGCCTTGCCCGCCTCTTGGATCGCCTTATGGTAGCGATTCCGTATCCGGACGATCTCGACCCGGGCGTTGACGAACCTGTCAAGGGTTTCCTCCTTAAACTGTTGGCTTGTCTCGGCTTGGGCGCCCTGCGGCGCGGCCTGGACCGAAGGCAGGGAGAAGGCCGCCAGGGCGAGCGCACCCATTACTGCGGTTAGCACCCATCGCATAGCGGTTTTCCTTTCGTGTGGACGAGGAAGCCCCATGCTGATCTAGCTATCATAGCGATGTGACAGCTCGCTGACGAGTGGATCGTCCTGCTTCTTCCTCTCCCTACTAACCTGCTGGTCAGAGTAATAAGGAAACTTCGCTGGAGCTCTGTCTCCCTGTTAAGGGGTTTGACCGTTGAGACCTTTGCAAGCTCCCGAGCGAATCGCACGGGTTGCGGCTCCTTGAGCGCTCCAGGCGGCGGCTCAGGGGATGGTAGGATACGGAGTGGAAGGCACCGGCATGCAGGGAGAAGCGTTGGCTTGCCCCCGGGGCAAAAGTGCCGCCGCCCGCTGATACACGCCTCGCCAGAGGCGCTAGCAGGCGGCGGTATCCGTGGCTAATCGGCGAGCGCTAGAGTCCGGTTATCCAGCTGAACCGGTCGAGCCCCACACCCAATATGAGCAAAGTACCGATAAGCAGTGCCTCCACGGCAAAGGCGATAAGAAAGCCCCCGCCGGCCCTTTCGGAGATCTTGCCATAATCCGTCCATGCAACGATGAGCAGGATCAGGAATACCGTGAGCATGATGAGGGCCCACAGCGCTCCGTATATCCCACCGTAAACCAAGGCGAAATATAGGGTATAGATAATGAACAGGATCCCTAGGGAAAGCGCCATATGGCCGACACCGACACTATCGTAGTCTTGATGGGCCATGAACCCGATGCCCACGAAGACCCAGCCAAAGAGGATAACGGCAAACCCTGTGGTTGGATCGGCTCCGAGCGAGGATATCAGTACTCCCAAAATGATGTGGATTACCCCACCGATGAACAGATTACTCCAGACGGGGGCGGCTTCCGGATACGGATACGGAAATCGCCCCGGCTCGTAACCGTATCCCTTCCCCAGTAAATGCAGGCCTACGGGGACAAGAGCAACAAAATCAACGAACCAGGCCGCAGCTACTAAGACTGTGATCTGCTCGGCTTCCAGCATGCTTTTCCCCTATGTCGTACGTGCCAAAGACCTACTGGCAATCCGGGTTGGGGCATGCCCGGGGCAAGGAATGCCGGGATCCAGCATCGCACCCGACCGAAACCGCCATCCGCTCATGGCCTAGGGCCGATGGTTAGGCCATCCGCCCAGCCCCACTCGATACTTCCCAACCCGAGATCCGCTCTTGTTATTGATAGTTTCTTTGCGTTCTATAACCCCTAGGATCGATGTAGCGTCACGATTGGGGGATAAGTCAAACTGAGGAAATGGCGGGGTTTTGTCAATCACTAAAGGACAAAGAGGGCGAATAACCCGCCTGTCTCGTGGACGAAGGCACCACGCGCTCCGGCACGGTCCGCTGGAGGCCGACCTCCTGGGCTTCTACCCGACACTGGGGCGCCAGATCACGGACCTCGCATGCCCGAGCGCCTGAGCTAGGGATCACGCCTGAATGTCGAATAGACCCACCACACCGACCACGATGAGGTAGGCAGCGATAATGTAGTTGAGCAGCTTGGGCTTGATCAGGATGACGACACCCGCGATCAGGGCGAGGAGTGGCTCGAGCTCCAGGTGGATATTGAACGACATGGTGGCACTCCTGTACTTGTCGCATGGATGCGACAGGTTGTTGGCCACCGACGCTCGCTAGCGCCGGTCCATGCCCCCTTTCCCCTTGACGAGGACCTTGTCTTACCACGGTGCGTATGCGCAGCTGGCCCAGGGCCAATCGGGCCGCCGCGACCCCGTACCAAGCGCAATCGTCTGTCACTAGGAACGAGCTGTGGGGGTTCGGGGGATTATGCGGCTTTCGGTAGAAGTCATCGGGGTTTGAGTTGTCGTACGCCTTGAGGAGCTCGACTGGTGTCCGAGTGTCCAGGGTTTTCTGCGGGATCTGGCCATTGTACAAGCGGTGATACCGATCCAGGGTTGCCTCCCACTCCTCCCGGTTCTGCAGGTGGACCGATGCCAGAACCTCGCTGATCCGGCCGTTGGATCGCCCCACCTTGCCGTTAATGGTCCGCCCCCTCTAATTACTCTCGAGGGGTAACACGAAACCCTTGAGCCCAAGGAGGCGAACCATGCCCATCGCAACCCTCGGTATCGATTGGGCCAAGGACGTTTTCCACCTTGCCGGCCTCGATGAGCCAGGCCAGGTCATTGAGCGGGCCAAAAAAAGGCGCTCCGGCTTGATGCGCTACCTTGCCCAGCTCAAGCCTTGCCACGCAGCCAGGGAGGCCTGTGCCGGCGCCCATCCCGTCGCCCGTAAGGCAGAAGCCATGGGCCATCAAACCGATCTGCTCCCCGCTCAGTATGTGAAACCCTATACCAAAAGCCAAAAAGAACGGCGCAGCCGATGCCGCGGCCATCGCGGAAACCGCCAACCGGATTTGGGGCATCCTCCTGGAGTTCGGGATCGCTCTCCCCAAAAACCTGACTACCCTGCGCCGGGAAGTGCCCTTCGTCCTGGAAGACGGCGATAAGGAGCTACCGGATCGCATTCGGGACTTGCTGGCCACGCTGTTGGAACACCTCAGCCACCGGGATCATCGCATCGAATCCTTGACCCGGGAGCTGCAGCAGTGGGTGAAGCCAGCCCGGAGGGGCAGTGGCTGCTTGACCTTTCCCGGGATCGGGCCGCTGACGGCCACTGCCTTGCTGGCCACCATGGGCAGCGGTCACCCATTCCGCCGGGGCCGGGACCTGTCGGCGTTGCTGGGGTTGGTGCCCTAACAACGGTCGACCGGCGGCCAGACTCGGTTGGGTCGGATCTCGAAACGAGGCGATCGCGATCTCCGGCTCCGGCTCATCCACGGGGCCCACAGCCTGAGGCGTGGGTGCGATCGCCGGGATGATCCATTGGCAAAGTAGGCTAGCAGCCTAATACGAAACATATAACCCACAGAACTAATTCCTGAATCCAGCGAATCGCCAATAGCTGTTACCTGTAACTAGGAGGCCGCCATGGTGGCTTTCAAAATTGGCGCATAATGGACGCACTTGATCTTTCCTAGCAGAGTGTTGAAAAAATTCCGAGAACATACAATATGTAGCGTATATCCTCATTAATACGAACTATTTATGGTAGGCGAAAAAAAGACTTTTTCAATACCCTGCTAGGTGGAAGACGGTGGGGTTATAAGGTGGACCCCGCTACATTCAGGGAGGAAAGATATATGAATTTCAATTATGAAAAGACTGGCCTAAGTTGGTCTACTATTATAATTATTGTAATAGGGGTAAGTCTATTGATATTTATGGTTAGTCCAGGATCTATATTCATGGAAGAAGACAAAAATAAAGTGTCTCCTAAGGATAAGGTAGCAGCGCGCTTAGGAATAAATAAGGCACAATTACAATTTAAAGGAGTGAGTCGTAATACTTTAGGCTATTGCGGATGGGTAAGTACAAGTAGATCCCCAGTGTGGCAGCAATTTTTAGTCACCGTAAGAGACGTTAAAATTGGAGGCGAGCATGTGCGAGGTGTTTGTCATTAAAGCGGACTAGAGGTCTCTGGTAATAAAATACCAGAGCAAGTGCATCTCAATCAGTATGGTATAGCTAGCCAAAGATGCTTATTAAGAAGGTGTTGACAAACTAAAGAGCCGACGTAATGGTACTGCTTCCCCTGAATAAGGAGGCAGACCATGGATGCGAAGGAGTCCGCCGGTGGCCCCCGAGCACGGGGTGGCCGTCCGCCGAAACTGTCCACCGAGCAACTCGACTGGTTGATCGGTTGGGTGGAGGACGACCCCACCCACTCGCTTGACGATCTCGTTGAGGCGT
>CAYVMM010000080.1:0-6303 GCA_964452535.1 uncultured Gammaproteobacteria bacterium
ATAGTGGGGCGTCCAGCCCAGGAGGGAGCGAATGCGATCGGCCCGAGCCACCAAAGCGGCTGGGTCGCCAGGCCGACGGGCTTCTTCCCGGACTGGCAGGGCGGTGCCGCGGATGCGGTTCATGGTGTCAATGACCTCGCGCACGGTAGTCCCGTGGCCGTAGCCCACATTCAGTACCGCCGATTCGCCGCCTTCCCGTAAATGGTCCAGGGCGCGCAGATGGGCGTCCGCTAGGTCCTCCACATGGATGTAGTCCCGCTCGCCGGTGCCGTCGCGAGTGGGGTAATCGGTTCCGTAGATGGCCAGGTGATCGCGCCGGCCCAAGGCCACCTCGCTAGCGACCTTGATTAGCAGATGGGCGTCAGGGGTGGACTGGCCGATCCGGCCTTTTGGGTCGCAGCCGGCGACATTGAAGTAACGCAGGCTGACGGCACGCAGACCGGTGCTGTGCGCCAAGTCCTGGATCATCCATTCGCTGGCCAGCTTGGAGCGGCCATAGGGGTTGATGGGCCGGGTTGGGGCCTCTTCCCCAATGGGCAATTGGTCGGGGATGCCATAGACCGCGGCGGTGGAAGAGAAAAGGAATTGCTCGATTCCCTGCTCTGCACAGGCCTCTAGGAGGGTGTGGGTCACCTGAGTGTTATTGGCGTAGTAGGCGAGGGGGTATGCGACCGATTCGGGCACCACTGTGCTCGCCGCGAGGTGGCATACCGTCTCGACCCCGTAGTCCTTTAGGACCGCCCGGACCAAGGGGGCGTCGCCGGCCGAGCCGACGACCAGGTCGCCATACAGTACCGCCTCTCGGTTACCGGTAGCCAGGTTGTCCAGCGTTACCAAGTGCTCGCCGCGCTCGCCCAGCTGACGGACCAGATGGCTCCCAATGTAGCCAGCGCCGCCGGTGACCAGAATGGCTCCGGGCATGCCGTTCCCTCGCTTGGTTGTGTAATGGGCTCTCAGAGGCTCCAGTAGCGTAGGTCCGGACGGACCTCCCCCGGCGTCAGACAGGACTTGACATCCACCAGGGTGCCGCCGCTCGCCAGACGGTCCGAAAGCCCCGCGGGCCCCTCTTCGAGGAAGGCCCGATGGGGCACGGCCAGGATCAGCGCATCCAGGTCCCGCAGCGTCTCCGGGTCCGCCAGTGGAAAACCGAAGGTGCCTTCCACGGCTTCGATTTCGGCCAAGGGATCGTGGACGAGGGGCTCTACCCCAAACTCTTGGAGCTCAAAGACAATGTCCGGAACCCGACTGTTACGGATATCGGCCACATTTTCCTTGAAGGTGATCCCCAGAACGCCCACCTTGGAGCGTCGGACCCGGCGATCCGTCTCGATCAGCAGCTTGACCGTGCGCTGGGCAATGTAGGAGCCCATGTCGTCGTTGATGTGACGGCCGGCAAGGATCACTTGCGGGTGGTGGCCCACGGCTTCGGCCTTGGCCGTAAGATAATAGGGGTCGACGCCGATGCAGTGGCCCCCCACAAGACCGGGGGAAAAGGGGAGAAAATTCCATTTGGTACCCGCTGCCAACAGAACATCCTGGGTCCGGATACCGAGGCGGTCGAAGATCAGGGCCAATTCGTTCATGAGGGCGATGTTTAGATCGCGCTGGGTGTTCTCGATGACCTTGGCCGCCTCCGCCGTCTTGATGTCCGGGGCGCGATGGAGGCCGGCCGTCACGATGGTCCCATAGGCCAGGGCCATGCGCTCCAGGGCCTCTTCGTCCTGCCCGGCAACAACCTTCACGATACGCGCGAGGGTGTGCTCCCGATCGCCGGGATTGATGCGCTCCGGGGAATAGCCCAGCTTGAAATCGCGTCCCGGCTCCAGCCCCGAATGCTTGGCCAGGAGGGGACCGCAAACTTCCTCGGTTACGCCCGGATAGACGGTGGATTCGAAAACAACCAATGCCCCGCGGCTCAATACCGGACCGATAGTCTCGCAGGCCTGCCGCAGAGGGCCCAGGTCAGGTTGGCGATTGAGGTCGAGGGGCGTGGGGACCGTGACCACGAAGAGCGTATAGCCAGCGAGATCCGCCTCGCGAGAGGTGAAGGCCAAGGGCGTGCCTTGAAGTTCGGTCTCAGTGACCTCACCGGTGGTATCCCGGCCTTCTTGGAGGGCAGCGATCCGACGCGGATTGAGGTCGTAGCCGAGGGTTTCTGGGTAGTTGCGGGCAAAGGCCAGAGCCACGGGAAGGCCCACATAGCCCAGGCCGATGACGGCGATGCGCTCCTGCCGGGTCATTCGATTTTCCAATCACCGGTTGTCTTTGAAAGATGCCCTGGAATCGGTTGGGACAATCGGCCTGCCTCCTTGCTTATCCGGATGACACAGAATCCCATCATCAGCCTGTCAGGGTCGGCCATTAGCCACAACCGGCTTCGGTTGGTGAGATCCCACGAAGGCATGGGGGAGCTGAGCTCCTCAGAGGATTATACCAAGACCGGGTCGGCTTTTCTTTTGTAGGAAGCCGATATTAGGCGATAGGAGCGATACTGAAAACTGGGATTGGCAAGACACGTTTGGCATGCCAACAATGATCCTCTACACAGAGCCGGTTTGATGGACCAATCTGGCGTCGAGTGGCGGAAGAGTCGCTCCATAAAGCGGGCAAAGAGAGCCCGATAGAGGAAGCATGGGAACCATTGCTCTTTTCAAACACCATGTCCGGACCGAGACTCTCCTATTGGGCTTGGCGGATTTCTTGGTTATTGCGGGTTCGGTCCTGGGCGGAGTCCGGATCCGGTTCGCCGGTAGCGGGAAGCCCTTTCTGGAGCGGCTACCGGAGGTCGCTATAGGGACGCTGGTGGTGGCGCTGGTGCTGGTAGTCACCATGGTGGCCACCGGCCTTTATCAGCGTTGGATTGGCAAGCATCTGTCCGGGTTTATCCTGCGCCTCGGGATCGCCTTTGGCCTGGGCCTGATGGTGCTGTCGGTCATCTTCTATCTGATCCCCCCTGTCCATCTGGGTCGGGGGATCATGGTGTTGGGATTGCTGCTGGCCTTTGTCGGGGTGGTGGGTGTGCGCCTGGCCTGTTGGGCCTTGGTTGGTCGATCTGGCTTGCAACAGCGGGTGCTTGTCCTCGGTACCGGCAAGGGCGCCCAAGCCCTGGAGCAATACCGCCAAGAGGGGGATTGGTGGGGCAAGGAGCTAGTGGGCTATCTGCATATCGAGCCGACTTCGCCTCGGACGGGCTTGTCTCCGATCTTGGAGTCTGGCCTGCCTTTGCCTTCCCTGGTCCAGCTTCGTGAGATCGACGAACTGGTGGTGGCTGTGGACGAGCGCCGCAATGTGCTGCCGGTCCAGGATCTGATGGAGTGCCGGGTCCAGGGGGTTGAGGTGGTCGATCTGCTCACCTTCTTGGAACGGGAGACCGGCAAGGTCAAACTGGATTTGGTGGCGCCGAGCTGGTTTACCTATACCCCCGGTTTCTTCTATCGCGGGATGATCCGCAAGGCCCTCAAGCGCAGCGTCGATCTCCTAGCGGCTGGCGCCCTGCTCGGGGTTACCAGCCCCCTCATGATCGCTGCGGCCCTGGCCATCTGGCTAGAAAGCGGCTTTCGGGGCTCCATCTTCTATCGTCAGACCCGGGTGGGCGAGAATGCCGAGCATTTCCAGATCCTGAAATTCCGCAGCATGCGGGAAGATGCTGAGCAATTCGAGCAGGTCCAGTGGGCTGAGGCGAACGATCCTCGCATCACCAAGGTGGGCCGGACCCTGCGCAAGTACCGGATTGACGAGCTACCGCAGATCGTCAATATCCTTCGGGGAGAGATGAGCTTTGTGGGGCCCCGGCCCGAGCGTCCGGAAATCGAGGAGACCTTCCTGAGTAATCTGCCCTATTACACGGAGCGCTACCGAGTGAAGCCCGGTCTAACGGGATGGGCCCAGATTCGCTATCCCTACGGAGCTTCCCGCGAAGATTCCTTCGAGAAGCTGCAATACGATCTCTACTATGTGAAAAACTACAGCCTCTTCCTGGATCTCCTGATCCTTCTGGAGACCGTCGAGGTTGTCCTTTGGGGCAAAGGGGCGCGATGATGGCCCCCGTATAGGGAGCACAAAGGGGGAATAATGCCCGCTCTCTCGGCTCTCGGTTACCTGGTCGCCTCCCTGGCCTTCCTGGTTGTCACAATCGTCCTGGCCGTTGGCTGGCGGGGGCGGGCATTGGGAGGCCTCTTGCTGACCGCCTTGGCCCTTTCCGCGCTTTGGGGGGCCGGCTTGGCGGGCCTGCAGTGGGCGGGTCACCTGAGCCTGCCCTGGATCGGTGTCGCTGACGCCTGCCGCTTCGGGGCTTGGCTGGCCTTTTTGTTCGGTTTGGTCCGCTCCATGGTCCCTCGCCGGGTGTATCGAGGCCTGCTGGCCGTGGCTCTGATGGGGCTCGCTATCGAGCTGGCGAGTGGTCTGTCTCTCCTAGCCTTTCCGGTTTTGGGTCGGACCTGGGTCGTTCCTCTGCCCGTTGGGGCAGGCCTTGTTATGGCGGTGCTCGGTTTGCTCCTTATGGAGCAGATCTATCGCCTGTCCCGGTTCGAAGCCCGTTGGGCCTTGAAGTACCTGTTCCTTGGCTTGGGCACATTGTTTGTCTTTGACCTCTTCCTGTTTGCCGATGCCCTGCTGATGCGCCGGCCCGATCCCGAGCTTTGGGCAGCTCGAGGGTACATCAACGCCCTGGTGGCCCCCCTGGTCGCGGTTAGTGCCTCCCGAAACCTGGAGTGGTCGCTAAACGCCTACGTCTCGCGTCGGTTCGTGCTGCACACGGCCTCTCTCCTGGGTGCCGGTGCCTATTTGCTGGTGATGGCCCTGGTGGCCTACGCCATTCGCTTCTATGGTGGGGTCTGGGGCGGGCCCATCCAGGTGGTGTTCTTAGTTGGCGCCCTGGTTTTGCTATTGATCTTGCTGTTCTCAGGGCAGATCCGGGCGCGCGCGCGTGTGTTTCTAAGCAAGCATTTCTACAATTATCGTTACGACTACCGTGAGGAGTGGCTCCGCTTTACCCGTACCCTGACGGCCGAAGAGGTGACCACCCCGCTCAAGGAGCGGGTGATCCACGCGGTAGCCCAAGTGGTGGAAAGTCCGGCTGGGATCCTGTGTCAGGAGCGTGACGGCTGGGTGGTGCCCACGGCTCGTTGGAACCTGGCTGAATCAGGGGAAATGGCCGAGCCAACCGACGGCGAGCTGGCCCGGCTCCTCAGGGAGCAGGAATGGGTCCTTGTGCTCGACGAATGGCATCGCTATCCCGAGCGTTATCGGGGCATGGCGATCCCGGCCTGGTTGCAGGAGCTACCGCGCGCCTGGCTGGTGGTGCCCCTGCTGCACCGCGAACAGCTGGAGGGGTTTTTGGTGCTGACCCGCTCGCGAGCGGGCAACCTGGCCTTGAACTGGGAAGATTTTGACCTGCTCAAGACCTTAGGCCGCCAAGCGGCTAGCTACCTGGCCCAGGAGGCCGCCGCCGAGGCCTTGGGTCGGGCCCGTCAGTTCGAGACCTTTAATCGGCTCTCTGCCTTCATCTTGCATGATTTGAAGAACGTCATTGGCCAGCTTTCCATGCTGGCCCGCAACGCGCGGCGTCACGGCCACGACCCGCAATTCATGGCCGATGCGGTCACGACCATCGAGCATGCCGTGGAGCGTATGAACTCTCTAATGGCTCAGCTGCGGGGAGGGGTGCCATCCCAACGGATTGCTGAGGTGGAGCTCGCCCAGGTCCTTCGGCAGGCGGTTCGCCAGCAGGAGGAGGGACGCCCTGTGCCCGAAGTTACCCTCTCCGCGGAGGGGCTGTGGCTGGAGGCCGATCGGGGTCGATTGGTCGCAGTGCTCGGCCATGCGATCCAAAACGCCCAGGATGCCACACCCGATAACGGCTCAGTACAAGTGCGCCTAGCAAAGGCGAACGGGGAAGGGGTTGTGGATGTGGTGGATACGGGTGTGGGGATGGCAAGCGAGTTTGTCCGAGAGCATCTCTTCCAGCCTTTCGATTCCAGCAAAGGGGATGTGGGAATGGGCATCGGGGCCTACGAGGCGCGGGAATACGCGCGCGAGCTCGGCGGCGATGTCGAGGTCCATAGTACGCCGGGGGTTGGAACGCGGTTTCGATTTCGGTTCCCTATACAGCGGGAAACCGTGGAAGGGGAGCAAGCCAAGGGGGAGATGGCCCAGTGACAGTACCGGTGCGCAAGCTCCTGGTTGTGGAGGATGATCCCGGCATTCAGACCCAGGTCCGCTGGTCTTTTGACGCGTACGAGGTCCTGAGCGCGCAGGATCGCCAGGAGGCGCTGGCCCAGGTTCGACGGCACGAGCCGCCGGTGG
>CAYVMM010000081.1:0-3545 GCA_964452535.1 uncultured Gammaproteobacteria bacterium
CGGTCAGCCTCGGCAAGGCGGTGCAATAGGCCCTGGACCAGCGCGTCCCAGACCCGGGCTTCCTGCCACTCCGGCAGTCGCCGCCAGCCGCTCATCCCGGAGCCACAGCCCATCTCCTGGAGTAGCCTCTCCAGGGGATACCGGACTTGAGGACGAACCGAATCCCGCCCAGACGGCGCCCAAGACGGATGTCAATGTGGACGAGCAGGAGTGTTCGAGATGTGCCGCGGCCGTGCTCCAATCGCGTCATTTCGGGTTGGAGGTCCGAAGCACGGCGCCTTTCTAGAGCCGAATTTGATAGAATGGCTTACCGTGGCTCTGGGCGCTCCGGCTGAATCCATAAATGACTGAACCAGTGCCAGCTCGGACCGCTCGCGGACGGGGCCGTCACTGTATACAGGGTGCGTCTGGCTTGTAGGGGGCGGCTCGCTTGAACGCGGAGGGCCTGTTGATCCGTCCTCTGGAGCGTGCAGTCGGGCGCTCCGTGGACGAAGCACTGGGCTTGCTTGAGATTCACACCCGCCCGATCCAAGATTAGCTTGAGTGATGGCGGGTTGGCTAATTCGGTCAATAGGGTAGTGGTCGGTTCCTGACGGGCCACCCGCAAGGCTTGCATCCGGGCCTTGGCCTTGAATCCTTCCACCGTGGCGTACTTGCTCCCCATGGGGTATCTGGGCAAGGCGTAACGGTCGCTTCCCGTATGGATCACCCCCGAGCGCTGGGTGGCAGCGGCTTGGAACCCCATCTCTTCGACAACTTGCGTCATTGCTGGGGTGTATTCCCCGTAAGGGTAGGCATGAAGCGCTGGCCGGAACCCGAGATGGGCCTTGAACGCCTTTTGGGCCTGTGCAACATCCTTTCGAAATGCCGCGAGAGGATCTTCCCGGTTCAAGAAGTGGGCATGGGAATGGGAGTGGTTCCCGAGTTCGATGCCTGAGGCGGCGAGCGTTTTGAGCTCCCCCCAATTGAGATAGCCTTGATGGCCCACATTGGCCGTGTTGACAAAGAGCGTCGCTGGGAAGTCGAATTGCCGCAGTAGCGGGAGAGCGCCCGTGAGGACGGATTTGTAGCCGTCGTCAATGGTCAGTACGACGCTCTTGTCGGGCAGCCGAGCGCCTGATCGAAGTCGAGCCACGGCTTCACCGAGAGTGTAGACTGTGTAATCTTCTTGGTGAAGGAAACGGAGCTGGGCGCGGAAGGTTTCGAGCGGAATGTTCGTTGCAGGGTAGCGAGAATTCCCGAAACGGTGGTAGACAAAACACGCGATCTCGCCTTGGGGGGCAGGCGAAGGTTCGGCTTGGGGCCTCGCGCTACCGAGGGCGAGGGCGCTTGCCAACAGGATGAAGAGCGGCTTGTAGAAGGGGTTCAAAACGCGCTTTCCCTGCCCAGTTGATCGTTTCCAAATCGAATCTGCTTAAGTCGAGCGATCTTGGATAAAGTGTATGGCATTAAAGCACGCTAGACGAATGGGCCGGTGGGTCGGAGTCTTGATAGTCTGTTTGGGGAGCAATGGGTGCGGCGCGCCAGAGTCCAAGTCGGAATTCGCGCATTACGCCCAGCCCCAAGGGCCAGTGGTTGCCCTCCCCGAGCCGGATAATCTGCCCGAGCCGCCCAGGGCCCCCGTATCCCCTGGCGATCGAACACCGAAACGAGCTAGCTTACCCAAGCTCACCGTATTGGCCCCTAAGGAACCCGTAAAGCTTCCGGCCCCATCCGCGGCGCTGCCGAATTTCGCCGCGATCAAGGACGTTAAGACCAAAAAGCGCCGTTTCTTCGCTTTCCTACGACCGCTAATCCGGGCGGAGAATGCCAGGCTCGCTGAGCAGCGCGTGCTGCTGCTCCGGCTCCACCGGGGCTTTCAAGCGGATCGACCCCTTTCTAGGGCGGATAAGCGGTGGTTGCGAGGGTTGTGCGAGCGCTATGGGGTCCCGACCACCGAGGTCGCTTCGGATGCGACCTTTCGACGACTGTTATTGCGGGTGGACACGGTGCCGATGGAGCTCGCCCTCATTCAAGCGGCCAACGAGTCGGCCTGGGGCACGTCTCGCTTCGCTCGGCGCGGAAATAATCTGTATGGGCAGTGGTGCTTCAAGAAAGGCTGCGGCATTGTCCCCAGACGCCGCTCCTCCGGGGCGACCCATGAAGTGGCCACTTTCGTTTCCCCAATCCATTCGGTGCGTGCCTATCTCCGGAACCTGAATGCCCATCCTGCTTACCATCGATTCCGCATCCTGCGCTACGCCCAGCGTCGGAAAGACCAAGAGCCGGATGGCCGTACCTTAGCGCTTGGGCTGCGGAAGTACTCCGAAAACGGCATGGCCTATGTCCGGACTTTGCGTAGCATGATGGCCCAAAACGCTGCCTTCATTTGAGCAATCCCGGATTCGGTTGTTCGGTCGCGAAACCGGGCGGAGGTCATGAATGTGAAGATAAGAAATTCCCGGAAAGCCAAAACAGTACCGTCATACTAAGCGGAACGAAAGTTTTGCCATGAGACGCCGGCTCGGTAACGGCTAATCCGCTCCGGGGGCCTCGCCCTTCGGGCACCCCCTTAGTCGCGCCTTACCCGTTACCGGGCCGGTTCCGGTGACTGGATTGATGTTCCCATTAATAAGAGCAGCCGTAGTACTAGGCCCTATGGGGGCTTAATAGCCGGCAGTAAAGGCAAGTGTCTATCAGGCCAGTTTGGGCGGTCCAAGTGTCTGGAATAGTAACAGTTGCGCCGCCATTAGTATTAGCCATCCCACGATACAGACCCCTACTGCTCGCCAGGTGCTGGTATAGTCTAAGGCTTGCCGAACAGCAACCACCATCGCTATCAACATCCAGATAGAAGCAAACAGCACGGCTAGAGGCCCTACTAGGGGGATGGATCCAACAACCCGGAGGATCCCCGGGGCCGAGGAGAAGCCGATGGTCCGCAGGAGCTGCCCCATATCCGCCTTAGTCCCGGATTCCGGCAGGAACTTGGTACCGATAATCCAGGTGAGGAAGGCCCAGATCAGCCATGCGAGGAAGGCCAGAACTGTCCCCAGGAGGAATCCAGGGGCCACATCCTCGCTATAGCCTATATACCCAACCCCTGCAGCCACGCTGGAAAGGAGCACCACCGCAGCCGCTTGGCCGAGGGATGTGGGATCCGCTTTCACCTCTTGATAGATTGCCGTCTCTAGCTTGGCTGCACGCAGCATCCGATCGATCAAGGTATTCATGAGGCTTACCTCCTCCAGCTGGGCTGCCCCCAGGAGGGCTTGATCTCCGAGGGCAGCAGAAATCCCGGTCCGGAAAGTGTTGATTGCCCGTCTCGCTGGCTAGCGACGGCAGGCAGAGCTCTTAGCAGACGGAGGAGTCTTCCCGAAAGATTAGACGTAGAATAAAGGGAGGATACCGAGCCAGTCCATTATCAGAAACGTTAGTCCCATCAAGGAACTTTGGCTTGGGCTCTCCCCAGGATTGTAGACGGGCACCCGCCGGGCCTCGGCCAGTGTTTTTGGTCCCCTTCCTTAGCTTATTCTTATAATGATGGCACAGGAAAGGTGGGGGGG
>CAYVMM010000081.1:3645-6262 GCA_964452535.1 uncultured Gammaproteobacteria bacterium
GGAAGCGATCTCCCCATAGTAGTCATCTCCGGGACGCATCAGCGGATGTGGAAGGGGTTTCCGCCCACAGAGTGGCAGGTCGATTTTCCCCTCTGCGCCCTCTATACCTTCGACGACTGCAATCGACTGGCAGAGGGGCGGATCGATGACGATCGGGCCACCGTGCTCCGTCAATTGGGGCTCTTACACGATCCGACCAGCTTGCGGGGCCGATTTGCCACAATCCTTAGCCATCCCCTTACGGTGGGTTGAGTCGGGCTTGACCGGTTGCTGGCCCGGGTTGTCCGGGACAACCGCTGCCCGGATCCGGCTGGGGATCCGTATGGGCCCTAGAGTGAGCCGGGGCAGGATGCCAATCTCCTGCTAAATCCGTGCCCCGCGCTGAGGAGGAGGCGCCGTGAGCCTCGCCACCACCATCTCGGCCTTCACCCTGCTGTTCCTCGCTGAGCTCGGCGACAAGAGCCAACTGATGGCCCTGTCGTTGGCCCATCGGTACCACGCCGGCCCGGTTCTAGCCGGGCTCTGCGCTGCTTTCCTGGTTCTCAACATCCTGGCCGTGGGCGTGGGCGCAGTACTCTACGAGCTAGTACCGAAGGTGGCCATCCGGGTGGTAGCGGGAGTGCTTTTCCTGGCTTTTGGGCTCTACATCTGGCGCGCCGGTGGGGAGACCGAGGAGGTTATCGAGGAGGTGACGGCAACCAGCGCCTGGCGGGTGGTGGCGACCAGCTTCGGCTTGATTGTCATCACTGAGCTGGGCGACAAAACCCAGCTTGCCCTGGCGAGCATGGCTGCTGCCACCGGCGAGCCCTGGGCGGTTCTGGGCGGCGGCACCCTGGCCCTGTGGGTGGTGTCGGGGCTCGGCGTGGTGGTAGGCGCTACCCTACTACGGCGGCTGCCGATGGCATGGGTGAATCGCGGTGCTGCCCTGCTGTTCTTCGCCTTTGGTGGCTGGACCTTGGCACGCGCCGTGGGCGCCTTTGCTTGAGGGAAAGGCCATCGAGACACTGGCCACCGCCTTGCGTTTGCCAGTTGAACGTACCGCCCCGCTACTTGCGAGGCGTGACGTTGTATAAATCGAGGATATCCTCTAGGTAATCGGTTGGGTAGCACTCCAAAGAATAAAGAAGAGGGCGCTGAGGAGACCGAGTAGTAACGAGTGCTCCGGCGATTTTTCTAGGATCGGCCCCTTTCTTTTAGGGGAAGAGGACCCCCCCTGTGAGGACGAACTGTTCGCCTCCCTCCAGCTCGACCCGAGCCTCAGCAAACGGGGTAAAATTGGCCAGAGGGAATTTGACCCCCCCAAGTAAATTGAGGCCCAGATCCGTATCCTCGCCGTGACCGAAGCCCCTTCCATTAGCGTCGATATGGGCGATATTGAGTCCACCCCCAGCGTAGGGGCGAATCAACGTTTCCGGGAACGGAAAGTTATAGACGGCATTGCCGTTGACCTCCCAGTAGTCCACATCCTCACCGGGGAAGAAGACATCAAAGGAGCCGAGGAGCTCAAAGCGGGGGTGGGGGGGCAGACTCACCATCAGGCGCCCTCCGATTCCAAAATCGGCGTCCTCAGCTAGGTTGAGCTGTCCGCCAACATGGACTCTCTCATTGCAGAGGGCCCCCGGGGGAGTTAATAGGAGCAAGAGAGCTAAATAGATGACCACTCGAGAGCGTTGTCCGTTCATGTTTCCCCTTTGCTTACATGCCATCCTGCGATCAACCCAGGCTATCTCCCAGGGTTGGCATGTATGCAGGTGTTGAGGACTGGGAAGGGCAGTTCGGCCTCCTGATCGCGTACGGATTATCCTAACTGAGCGTTCTTGTGCCTTCCAGTATCTTGGTTCCTCCTAGCGGTGAGGAGCTACCCTGGCCAACGAAGGGGCCTTCGGTTTCGCTTACAAAGTGCTAGCCCAAGCGGAAATGGCTTGGTTTGTCGCGGAGTCGCTGGAGTGGCCTAGGAAGTCAAGAAGACAACACGCTGGGCCATGGTTGATTGGCTCGGGACGCATCGGAGTTAGAGGCTGCGGAAGTCTGGATCGATCGCCATCGTCAACGTAACCCGGGGAGGAAGCCTTGGGCTTCTTTTTGAACCGGGTCGGCTTATATGAAGTGGATTAATGGGGCTACTGTGATGGGATACCGATTTTCGGCGCGCCCCTACCTACATGCAAATTACAAAATATGAATGAAAACCTCGGTTGCGAGGAGGACAATGAAAAGGGTTAATAAAGTAGTTAGGCCAAAATTGACTCGCCGTTCTAGGTTTCCGGAATTGGCTCGCCGTTCTAGCCTTTCTACTCTCTGCTCGAGTGCTTTGAGTCTTTCCTCATGCATTGGGTCCTGCCTGTTTGGTCGTCTCTTTGTCAAGCTGACCCCCGCGGCCTAGCTTCCAATTCAGCCCGTAGAGCTGCTAGGGAACCCGGGCATTCCTCGGCCTTTGAACAGCTTTCGATAAGTGGAGCGGATTTTTGCCTCAAAGGACCGGTCGATTGCCCTATCCGGCTTCGAGGGTGACTAGGAACGCTCTTTATGCTCCACGGATTCTTTTGGGGAGTCGGCGGCGGCCTTCTCGTTGTTGGCAAGCTCCCTTGCCCTTTTTAATCGCTTAGTAAGCTTCTCT
>CAYVMM010000082.1:0-6261 GCA_964452535.1 uncultured Gammaproteobacteria bacterium
AAGACGGGCCAGCCCCGCCAATCCATGCGCCTGGCCCCAGATACCTCGCCAATGGACCGGGCCCAAACGGGGTAAGCCGCCTCCACCCCACAGCCATAGGCAGTTCACCTCGGGACGACCTTCCGCGCGGCGCCCTCGATTGACCGGATGCTCTGCCAGCACCATCTGGATCTCATTGGCCAGTCGGTGCCAACCCCTCCGGTGCTCACCTTGGGGCAGTGCTTGGCTAGGATCGGCCCCGATCCAGCCTTCCAGAGGAACCGTTCGCAATTTCGGGTCCTCAGGTAAATGGAGCACCCAGCGAGCACTCTCCAGCACAGCCAAGCTGGCCCCTATCCCTTCCAGCAGCTCCTGATTCAAGATGTGGACAAGGTCCTTCGCTTCCTCCCAGCTCAAGCCAAGCTCATCCGGATCCATGACGAAGGTGGCCTGAGGGGAAACGGCCAAGTGCACGGGGTCGGCATGGAGGGCCGCAGGCCCCCTAAGGGGCTGGCCCGTCCCTTGCCAGGACACGGCCGCCATGGGGAGATCCCGGTCCGGTTGAGCTCCTGCACCCAGGGCAGCAAACAGATCCCCTCCTTCGTGGATGGAATGGCTACCCGAGACAGCCCGCAAGGAACATCGCTGTCCGCGTCGGGACAATCGGCGGAGATAAGGAAGCTCAGCGTATTCCAAGGGCGTGCGTCCGCCCAGCAACTCCTGGGGCTGATCGGCGGCTCCCCGTAGGAGGAGGAACAGGTCAATAGACGCAGAGCGCATCGAAGTCCCCTTAGCGATCGCCGGCAAAGCAAAGTGGTCACCCTAACGAGCCGGGTTGACCCCTGGGCTTCACCGCGCAGAACCCGCCCACTAGGGCCCTCTCCCTCACAGGAACGCCGTAATGACCTCTTCCACCGCGGTCTCGGTGGCCTCGACCGTCGTCGGCTGCTCACCCTGGCGGATCGCCGTATCGGGGTCTTTCAAGCCGTAGCCAGTGAGGGTGCATACTACCGTTGCTCCCGGCGGGATGCGGCCCTTCCGGATCTCACTCACCAACCCGGCCACAGCGGCCCCGGAAGCAGGCTCGCAAAATACTCCCTCACTGGAAGCGAGCAGCTTTTGGGCATGGAGGATCGCCTCATCAGTGACCGCGTCAAACCATCCTCCGGATTCCTCTCTGACCCGCAGGGCGCTTTCCCAGGAGGCTGGGTTACCAATGCGGATCGCAGTGGCCACTGTATCCGGCTCGTCAATGCGCCGACCCTCGACGAGGGGGGCGGAACCGGTGGACTGGAATCCGACCATAATGGGATAGGAACACGTTCCTTCGGAGCCGTATTCCGTGTAGCCCATCCAGTAGGCCGTGATGTTCCCGGCATTGCCCACTGGTAGGACATGGTAATCGGGCGCTGATCCAAGTTCCTCTACCACCTCAAAGGCGGCGGTTTTCTGTCCCTGGAGCCGATAAGGATTAATGGAGTTGACCAAAGTAACGGGATAATGCCGGACGATCTTGCGAACGATCGCCATGGCTTGGTCGAAATTGCCTCGGAGCTGGATGACCTTAGCCCCATGCATCATGGCCTGGGACAGCTTGCCAAGGGCGATTTTGCCTTCCGGGATGATCACAAAGGCCTGCATGCCAGCACGGGCAGCGTAGGCCGCCGCCGAAGCCGAGGTATTGCCAGTCGAGGCGCAGACTACTGCCTGTGCACCTTCCTGGAGGGCCTTGGTGACAGCCACTGTCATGCCGCGATCCTTGAAGGAGCCAGTGGGATTGATGCCCTCGAATTTGAGATAGATTGCCCCTTTGAAGCCAAGGCGCTGGGGAAGATTAGCGGTTTGAATGAGAGGGGTCCGCCCCTCGCCCAGGCAAACGGCATGCGCCGGATCGTCAACGGGAAGTCGATCCGCGTACTGTTGGATAAGCCCCTTGTAGCGGGCATTGGCACTCACCGGCTTACTCCATGGCAGAGATCAATTCAGGCCCCGGCGATCGGGGACGGGAGGGACAGATGGATGAGGGAAAGCCCAGTCCAATTGGCCAGCGGGGGAACAGGCTTCGAGCGGGGTTAGCCCCTTCCCACTTCTTCCAGCCGGATCATCTGGCTTGGCGCCGTAATCACATCAAGCCCATCGATGCCCACAAGCGCCCGGCGCATCGCCCGCTCGCGGGTTTTGTGGGTCAACAAAACGACAGGAACATCGGACTGGCCGGGAAGAGGCTCCTTTTGGTGAATAGCCTCGATGGAGATACGCTCCTCCGCCAAGATTCGGGTTACTTGGGCCAATACCCCGGCCTGATCTTTGGCCTGAAGGCGCAGATAGTACTCCGTCTCCACTTCGCCAATGGTCGTCCAGCGAGGTTCGCGCATCGCCTCCGCGTGGAAACCGAGGTACGGTACTCGATACTCTGGAGGCGCTCCTAAGGTGCGGGCCACATCCACCAGATCGCCTACCACCGCCGAAGCGGTAGGCTCGGCCCCGGCACCGGGGCCGTAGTAAAGGGTTGGACCGACCGCATCGCCCACCACCTCAACCGCATTGAAAACCCCTTCCACCCCGGCCAGCATGGTGGTGGCCGGAACCAGAGCAGGGTGCCCCCGGATCTCGATGCCATCCTCCCCCCGAGGCCGGGTGATGGCCAGGAGCTTGATGCGATAGCCCATCTCCTCAGCAAACTGGATATCCTCCCGCGTAACCGAGCGGATACCTTCAATATGCAAAGCGTCGTAATTGATAGGCGTACCGAAGGCCACCGCCGCTACGAGGGCGAGCTTATGAGCGGCGTCGATGCCATCCACATCCAAGGTAGGATCGGCTTCGGCGTAGCCGAGCTCTTGGGCTTCGGTCAAGGCCTCCTCGAATTCCATGCCTTGGGTACGCATGCGGGAGAGAATGTAGTTGGCCGTGCCGTTGGCAATGGCATGCACGCTCTGGATTCGGTTCCCTACCAACCCTTCACGCAAGGCCTTGATGATGGGAATCCCCCCGGCCACGGCAGCCTCAAAGGCGAGGTCCACCCCCTGCTCCCCGGCGAACCGGAAAAGCTCGTTACCGCGCTCGGCAAGCAGGGCCTTGTTGGCCGTCACTACCGGTTTGCCATGTCCCAGAGCGGCTCGAACCAGGGGCTCGGCATTGTCAACTCCCCCCACCAGCTCCACCACAATATCGATACTCGGGTCGGTGCAAAGGGCTTCCGCATGGGAAGTCACTCCGATGGTGTCCCTATCCACAGGGCGCGGTTTTTCCGGGTTCTGAACCGCCACCCGAGTCACTTCCAAGGGACGACCGAGGCGCCGCTTCAGGGAATCGGCATTGCGCTGAAGCAGGTTCACTGTCCCCACGCCCACCGTGCCCAATCCGAGGATTCCAACGCGTACCGGCTCCAAGGGTCATCTCCTTCCGCTCAATCCGATCCCGAGCCCACAGCCGCTTGTGCACGGCTCCGCATCAGGCGGCGGATATTGCGAATGGCTTGGCGGGTGCGGTGCTCGTTCTCCACAAGGCCAAAGCGAACGTGACTGTCGCCATAGACTCCGAATCCGATGCCGGGAGAGACCGCCACAGCGGCCTCGTCCAATAGGAGCTTGGCAAATTCTAAGGAGCCCATCCCCTGGAAGGGCTCAGGAATAGCGGCCCAGACGAACATGGAGCCCTGGGGCTTGGCCACTGGCCAGCCCGCATCGTTCAGCCCCTCCACAAGGGTGTCTCGGCGTGACTGATAGGCTCGGCGGTTCTCCTCGACGCAATCTTGAGGACCTTCCAAGGCAATGATCGAGGCTACCTGAATGGGGGTAAAGATCCCGTAATCCAGATAGCTTTTTATCCGCCTCAGTGCGCCGATGAGCTCCGGATTGCCCACTGCAAATCCGACGCGCCAGCCCGGCATATTGAAGCTCTTGGAAAGGCTATAAAACTCCACCCCCACATCCCGCGCCCCCGGGATCTCCAAGAAACTCGGGGCCCGATAGTGGTCGAAAGTGAGATCCGCGTAGGCAAAATCGTGCACCACCCACAGGGCATGCTCCTTGGCGAAGCGCACCACCTCCTCAAAAAAGGCCCGATCCACGACAGTCGTGGTAGGGTTATGGGGAAAATTCAGGATGAGCATCTTGGGCTTGGGCCAACTCTCCCGGACGGAACGCTCCATCTCCGCAAAGAAGGCTGCCCGATCGAAAGCGGGATCCATTTCCACCGAGCGCAGCTCGCCGCCGGCGATCACCACCCCATAGGCGTGAATGGGATAAGTGGGGTTGGGGGCGAGCACCACGTCACCGGGGCCGATGGTGGCCAATAAGAGATGGGACAGCCCTTCCTTGGAACCTATGGTGACAATGGCCTCGCTCTCGGGGTCGAGATCCACTTCATAGTAATCCGCGTAGCGCCGGGTAATCGCCCTGCGGAGTCGAGGGATGCCCTGGGAAGCGGAATAGCGGTGGGTATCGCCACGCTGAGCCACCTCGCAGAGCTTGTCAACGATGTGCTGGGGCGTCGGGCGATCCGGATTGCCCATGCCGAAATCCACCACATCCACCCCGTTTTTGCGTGCCGCGAGCTTGCGCTCATTAACGATGGAAAAGACATAGGGAGGAAGCCGCTTCATGCGGTGGAAATCCCTGTTCATGGGAATAGTCGGCCTTACCAAATTGCGTGCGCCTCAGAAAGGATCAAGCAGATAAGCTAAAAGACCTTACTGAGGCCCTTGTTCAACTGTCAAACTGGGGGCAGGAGAGGCCCAAGGGCTTAACCCCATCCCACACGGTGTCATTTTCCCAGGCCCGGCCCAGGGAGTCGAATATGGATTTTCGGGAAATGCCCGCCGACGGTGCCAATCTAGTGAAGGGCTATAGCCCGGGGGAGATCCGGGTCAATGAAGCGCGCTACGCAGAGAGCTTGATCCTGTTCAAAGAGACCTTGTGGCGAGGATGGCTCCCATCCGTTCCCGGCGATCTGGAGGCTTGGCACCTAGAGCCACTCGTGGAGACAAGGGTCGAGGTCGTGTTGCTCGGAACCGGGGACCGGTTGGCCTTTCCCAAGCCTGCCGTTACCGCTCCACTGATTCAAGGAGGCATAGGCTTCGAGAGCATGGATACGCCAGCTGCCTGCCGGACCTACAATCTCCTCATGAGCGAGGATCGAATCGTCGCTGCGGTCCTATTCCCCACCGTGGAGCGGGGCTAGCCAGCGAAAAGCACCGCAAGACCGCCCTCCACTGGTAAGGGAGCTCATTTGCAGTTGCCATGGGCCACCAAGCGGGCACCGTAAGGATCGATTCGGATCCGAGTGCGGTCTGCGTAGGCCACCTCCAGCCGGAAGAGATTGGCCAGCGGCAAACCCAGCAAATGGGTTAATAGGATCCGGACCACGCCACCATGGACCACGATGAGGAGATGGCGACCCCTGTGGTGGGCGATCACCTCCTCCCAGATGCCCACTACCCGCTCCCTGAACGCGGGCAGGGGCTCCCCGTTGGGAACACCGGCCTTCTCGGGATCTTGCCAAAATCGCATCAGATCACCCGGCCCCCGGGCCAGGATATCGGAGGCCGTTCGACCCTCCCAGGCGCCGAAGGCCATCTCGCGCAGAGCGGGGATCCGTTCCACCGGGATCCCTAAGTGCTGCCCCAGGCTCTCGGCAAACTCGGCGCACCGCCGCAACGGTGAGGTCAGCACCGTTTGCCACCCATCCCCCTCCCCGATTGCGGCTTGCATTTGTCGCCAGCCCATTTCCGATAGGGGATGATCCGTCACTCCCCGGAACCGATGCCCCCCTTCCGGTTCCCCATGGCGGATCAGGTCGATGAGGGTCTCGTTGCAGGTCATGGCTCACCCCGATCGAAGACGGATCAATTCAGGTAGCCAAGCGAGCCAGATGGCCCCTGGGGTCGGTGGCAAATTGCTCCTTCACAGCCTCTCTCACGCCCGCCTCCAAGGAACTACGCAGGTCTCCCCTCCCACCTCACCGTAGACCGTCCATATCCCAAATACTGCTCTCAGATGACCGGGATCCAAGACCGTCCGCGGCGGCCCCTCCGCCGTTATCTGCCCCCCCTTCAAGAGGTACAAGCGGTCGCAAAAACGGGCGGCCAAGTTCAGATCGTGGAGCACCAAAGCCACCGCCCTGCCCTCTTCAGCGTATTCCCGCACCAGCTCCATAAAATGGAGCTGGTGGTAGGGATCGAGACCAGCCACCGGCTCGTCAGCCAAAAGGACACGAGGCTCACTGGCCAGGACCCGGGCCAGAAGGACTCGGGCCCGCTCGCCCCCAGAAAGCTGGGTC
>CAYVMM010000083.1:0-5472 GCA_964452535.1 uncultured Gammaproteobacteria bacterium
CTCCCAATCGAGCTCGCCCTCTAGATAGGCTAAGGCCTGGCGATAGCCCACCGCCCGCAAGGCGGGACTCTGGGGAGAGACCCCCCTTTCCCGAAGCGCTGCCGTTTCCTCGAGCAGCCCAGCCCGTAGTAGCTGCTGGAATCGCCCTTCAATGCGCTGTTGGAGCAGCTCAGGGGGAAGCCAAAGGGCGCATCGTAGGATAGGGAAGTCCACAGGCTGGGCGGCTTGTTGCCGCTGTAACAGGCTCAGGGGCTGGCCAGTAACCTCGACTACCTCCAGAGCGCGAACCAAGCGCTGACCGTCATTGGGATGGATGGCCCCTGCGGCCTCCGGATCCACGGCCGCTAGTCGCTCGTGGAGGACCTCCCAACCTCGCTCCTCACCTTCTGTCTGCAGCCGCTCCCGAACCCGGGGGCAGCCCGCGGGAAGATCCGCCAGCCCATGGGCGAAAGCCCGGAAATACAGGCCCGTCCCGCCTACCAACAAAGGGAACCGCGGACCGCGCCGCACGGACAAACTCCCCTGCCGAGAAGGGCTCGCTCGGATCCCGGATATCCATAAGCGCATGGGGATAGCGGCACCGGTTCTCGTGGTCCGGTTTGGCTGTGCCCACATCCATCCCTCGATAGATCTGGACCGAGTCCGCGTTGATCAGGGCAACCGGAAACCGGTCGGCAAGCTCCAAGGCGAGCCCGCTCTTACCGGTGGCGGTGGCCCCCATGAGGAAAATGGCCCGACGCTGGGATGGGGGAATGCCTGAGCTACTGGCCTCGCAGGAAGAAGGCATCAAGGTCCTTCAGGGAGAGCTCAACATAAGTGGGTCGCCCGTGATTGCACCGACTGCCCCGCTCCGTGCCCTCCAATTCCCTCAGGAGGTCATCCATTTCCTCACGGGTGAGTCGGCGATTTGCCCGAACCGAAGCGCGGCAGCCCATCTCAGCCAAGACCTCGTTCAGGGCCTCGGCTACCGGCGTGGGGGAACCGTAGCGATCGAGCGCTTCCAAGACCCGAGCCACCATCTGGGAAAGCTCGATCTCTCGGACTAGGAGGGCGGGGGCCTCTCGTATGGCGGCCTGGCCCGGGGCAATGGGCTCGACGCGCAGGCCCATTTGGAGCAAGGTCTCGCCCTCCTCCTCCAGCAACGTCATGTGGCGCTCGGAGAGGGACAGGGGGATCGGAACGAGCAAGGCCTGGCGCTCGACTCCGCCTTCCTGGAGGGCCTGCTTGAAACGCTCATAGGTAATCCGCTCATGGGCCGCATGCTGATCAACCAGCACGGCACCTCGCTCGGTCTGGGCCAAAATGAAAGTCCCGTGGATCTGAGCCAAGGCATACCCCAAAGGCGGGGCGCCAGTCGTCCTTTCCGGGCCTTTCGCACCAGCGGGGCAACCCATCGGGAGCCTTCCTTCGCCCCCCGACTCAAAGGATCTATCAAAGGCTGAATAGGTAGCAGGGGCCTCCCGGAGGGCCAAGCGCCCTTGCTCACTCGGCTGACTTGCCCCAGAAGCCACACGTTTGTGAGAGCCAGAGTGAGGGAGGCCCGCTTCCCGAGCCGCTTCCGGGGCAAGCTCCGTCCCTGGCAAGGCCTCGCCCAAGGCCTGCTCGATGGTATGGCGAACAAAGGCATGGATGCGCCGGCCCGCGGCGAAACGAACCTCTTGCTTAGTGGGATGGACATTGACATCCATTTGCTCTGGCTCAAGCTCTAGGAACAAGGCGTAGGCAGGGAAGCGCCCCTTAGGCAGGAGATCGCCATGGGCTTCGGCCACGGCATGGCCAAGGAGCCGGTCTCGCACTGCACGTCGGTTAACAAACAGGAATTGCTGATCTCGACGTCCTTGAGCGATCTCCGGCCGGCCCACCCATCCAGAGAGCCGAAGGTCATCGTCGCTTTCTCGATGAATGTGCAAGGCCCGATCAGCGAAATTCCGCCCTAACAATCGGGCGAGGCGTCGTTCCACCTGGTCCCAGGTCTCAACAGCCGGGAGCTGGAGATAGGTCCGACCGTTGTGGATGAGAGTAAAGGCCGTGTCCATAGCGGCGAGGGCAATAGGGCGAATTACTTCCATGAGTCGGCCAAACTCGGCCTTCTCCGTTCGGAGGAACTTGCGACGCGCGGGCGTGTTGTGAAAGAGGTCCCGGACCTCAACCGTGGTGCCCGGCGGATGGGCCGCCGGTGCCACTTCGGGGATCCCGTCCCCGCTTCTGCGGACGACGATCCCTTCGTCCCGATCAGCGGTCCGGGTGGTCAAGCTCAGCCGACTAACGGCGGCAATACTGGCTAAGGCCTCGCCTCGAAACCCTAGAGTCCGGATCCGGGCTAGGTCGCTTACTTCAGCGATTTTGCTCGTGGCATGGGGTACTAGGGCCATGGGGGCCTCATCCGGCGTCATGCCGATGCCGTTGTCACGCACCCGGATCCAGCGCACTCCCCCGCCCTCGACTTCAATCTGGACGCGATCCGCGCCCGCGTCGAGGGCATTCTCCATTAGCTCTTTGATCACGGAGGCTGGGCGCTCAACTACCTCGCCGGCCGCGATCTGGTTAGTTACATGCTCAGAAAGGGGGCGAATGGCCATGGCAGGCATCATCCCTAGCTGGCTCATCGAGCCCAGGAAGGGGCAAATCGCCACTAGTCAAGCTCAGGACTCAGGGGATCTCCAGCTCCCGGCCCACAGAGAGGGCCGTCGCCTGCTCAAGATTGTTAATCTCTTTTAACCGCCTCACGCTCACTTGATGCTGCTGGGCAATCGACCAGAGAGTATCCCCTTTGCGCACGGTGTACTCTCCCGGCGCTCGCTCGGCCTGACGAAGGCCTTCAGAGCGCGGCCAATTTCGCTCCAGAAAGGCCTCCGTACCGCGAACCAACGCTTGGGCTAGGCGTTTTTGATAGCCCGTCCGCTGGAGCTTGCGGGCTTCGGCGTCGTTGGAGATAAATCCGGTTTCTACCAAGATGGAGGGAATGTCGAGGGATTTTAGTACCACAAAGGGGGCCTGTTGCACCTCCTGTCGATGCAGAGGGGCAAAATTGTCCAATCGAGCCAGTATGGCCTCCCCCAGCGCTAGGCTATCGCTGATCGTGGCCGTCTGGGAAAGATCCAGAAGCACTGAGGCCACATTGGCATCCACTTGATCGAGATCGACGCTTCCCCCCAGATCCGCGCGGTTCTCCCGCTCGGCTAGCCAGGCGGCGGCCTCATCAGAGGCCCCCTTGCGGGAAAGGGCATAGATCGAGGCACCGTGGGCGTGTGGGTTTCGGAAGGCATCGGCGTGCAGGGAAATGAACAGATCTGCCCCCGCTTGCCGCGCTTTCCGGATACGTTCCCGAAGCTTGACGAAATAATCCCCATCCCGAGTCAGGAAGGCCCGCATACGCGGATGCTGGTTCAATGCCCGAGCTAGGCGCTTGGCCACTTCCAGCACCACATCCTTCTCTTGGACCCCTTCCGGGCCGATAGCTCCAGGATCCTCCCCTCCGTGCCCCGCATCCACAGCGATCAGCCGCTCATTGGTCTCGGTGCGCTTTAGAGCCTGGGTGACCCGTCGGTCCGCTTTTTGCCTCCGTTGAAGATCAATCACTAGGCGGTGCCCATGAGGGCCTTGGGGCTCAAGCTGGAAGGTCTTGGGGTTAACAGCACGCTTCAGATCCACCACCACCCGGTAAACACCTTCCTTCGGGTATCCCGTACGCACTCGCCGGATAACGGGATCGGGAAGATCAAGATCGTCGGTAGCCGCTCGGCCTTGAGCGTTGTCGATGTCCACCACGACCCGGCGTGGATCGGACAGGCGGAAGAGGCGGTAATCCACCCGGCTGTCTAGGTCGAGGACCAAACGGGTATGATCGGGTGCGGTCCACATCCGAATGTCCTGAACCGTATGAGGCGCAGCACTGGCCCAAACGGGGAACAGGCCCAAAAAGATCCAAACCATCCGGCAAGCAATTCGGCCTCGGGTACTAACCAGAAACCCTTTAACCGTTTTCTTGGGCCACAAGCTCGGCCAGTGCCTTCTCTCCCGCTTCCGAAAGCCCCCGGAGCCCAACCTTCCGGCTTTCCGCATCTCGGTATTCGATGTGCACAAAGAGATCGGGAGAAGCCAAAACATCACCGCCCCTTTCCACCCATTCCAAAATGCAAATGGCATCTTCGGAAAAATACTCCTCGGCTCCAAAGAAATGCAACTCTTCCGGAGCGGCTAAACGATACAGATCGAAGTGGTAGATGGGACCGTGAGGCCCCTCATAGGGCTCTACTAGGGTGTAGGTGGGGCTCTTGACCGGCTGGACCACACCGAGCCCGCGCAGCAGGCCTCGGGTTAGGGCGGTCTTACCGGCCCCGATCTCGCCCCGTAGATGGACCACCATGCCAGGCACCATCCCAGCAGCCAAGCGCCTGCCCAACTGCTCTTGAGCCCACCCTCCGCGGGGGATCCTGACCGCCTGCAGCCCCATCTGGGGAACCCTTTTATTCCTGGCTAACGGCGCGGATCACATCCGTGTCGGAAATCACCCCAAGCAAGTGCAACTGCTCGTCGAGCACAGGCACCAAGTGGATATGGTGCTCCGAAAGGAGGGTGGTCACATCGTAGAAGTCGGCATCGGAATAGACATAGTCCACCTCACGGGTACAAAGATCCCCGGCGGTGGTCGCCGTGGCCTTTCGAAGGTCCTCGGCGTACTGCTTAAACCCGCCAAGCGGGATCAAAGTATCCAGGATGGTGATCACGGTAGGCAGATGGATGCGTTTAGTGCGATCCACCAGATCGCGATCGGCAACAATCCCTACCAGGCGGTTCTCGGCGTCGACCACGGGCACGCCGTGATGCTGGGTTTCCAGCAGGATCCGGGCCACCTCCTGGACACCGGTATCTTCGGTGACCGTTACCGGATTCGGGGTCATGATATCGTTTGCTTGGGCCATGCTCTCTCCGCTTGGGATGACCACCGGGACGC
Organism: uncultured Gammaproteobacteria bacterium; assembly: GCA_964452535.1. Lineage (GTDB taxonomy): Bacteria > Pseudomonadota > Gammaproteobacteria > Thiohalorhabdales > Thiohalorhabdaceae > Thiohalorhabdus. The sequence goes on from CAYVMM010000083.1 coordinate 4,955, forward strand.
TAGGGGCCGACAAGGTCGGCCCAGATGCCGGGAAGGACATCGGCGCATTCGGTCGGGGTGAAGCCGAACGGCCCTTGCTCCTGGGCCAGCCGATCAGCGGCCGCACCATGGGCCCAAACGGCGCGCTCGGCCGCTAGGGCCGGCGGATCCCCCTGGGCCAACCGGGCTACCAGGATTCCGCTCAGGACATCGCCCTGGCCCCCACTAGCCATCCCAGCGTTACCGGTGGGATTCACACTGTAACCCCCATCCGGTTGGGCGATGAGGGTCCCCGCCCCTTTGAGGCAGCAGACGGCGCGAAACGCCCGGGCAATCCGACTACCCGCTGCGAAACGATCGGCCTGGACAGCACTGGGTGAACTACCCAACAAGCGAGCTGCCTCCCCTGGATGGGGCGTAACCACAGTGCTTGCAGAGCGATCGGTGACCCTTTGGGCCAGCTCAGGCTCATCGGCCAGGAGATTGAGGGCATCGGCATCCAGGACGAGGGGAACAGCCAAAGACGCACTATTAGCTAA
>CAYVMM010000083.1:5550-6240 GCA_964452535.1 uncultured Gammaproteobacteria bacterium
GTCGGCCTTCGCTCGCAGGCCTTCCGGCAGCCCCCGCCTGGCTTCCCAGCGATCAGTGATCAGCTCGGGCCGAAACCCGGCCACCACATCTTGGCTCTCAGGGGCCACGCAGACGACGGTCCACCCTGCGCCGGCCCGCATGGCAGCTTGACCGGCCATGGCGGGAGCACCAGCCATGCCACGGTGCCCTCCGGCGATGACCACCCGGCCGAAATCGCCTTTGTGGCAATTGGCTGGACGCGGAGGCAAGCGGAGGGCATCTAAGCTCAACCAGCGACCCGAGGCAGGCCGATCCTGGTAGACAGAGGCAGGGACCCCCAGGTCCGAAAACACCACTTCCCCTGCTACTTGCGTTCCTTACCCCGTAACCAAGCCTCGTTTGAGGCCAACGAAGGCGACCGTTACCTCTGCCTCCGGGGCCGTGCCCAAGATCTGCCCCGTGTCCGCATCCAGGCCGGAGGGGACATCCACTGCCACAATGGGAGCAGGGCCCTGCCGGACTCCCTCGATTACCTCGCGGTAAGGGGAGCGCACCGGGCTGGATAGGCCCGTCCCCAGCAAGGCATCCACCCAAAGATCGAACCGCGCCCAATCCCGAGGCGGGGAGGCCACAGTGCCCCCGCTCCGGAACCAGCGCTCGCCGGCAACGGCGGCCTCCTCTTTCAGCTGACTGGGATCGGCCACGGCAAC
>CAYVMM010000084.1:0-6213 GCA_964452535.1 uncultured Gammaproteobacteria bacterium
GGCCCTCGATGAGTCCCTCTTCGCCGACTTGAGCGAGCGCACCGCCCGGCTAGCTGGGGAGCTGGCTGAAGCCGGCACGGAGCTAGGCGTACCGCTAGCTGAGAACCATATCGGAGCCATGTTCGCGATCTTCTTCTCCGGGCGGCCTATAAGGGGCTTCGACGATGTTCGTGACGCCGATGCCAACCGCTTTGCCCAATTCTTCCACGGGATGCTGGCGGAGGGGATCTACCTCGCCCCCTCGCCCTATGAGGCGGGCTTTTTGTCCCGGGCCCATTCCGAAGCGGATGTGGATCTCACCATCGCAGCGGCGCGCCGGGTCCTAAAGGGCATGGCCTAAAGCCCCCGGCACCACGCCCCCCTTAAGCCCGCCACGGGATCATCGCTGAACATGCCAATGGCCAGTCATCGCCCGCAACCGTCTCGCTCCAGCCCAGCTCGCTCCAGCCCAGATCGGGAGACTAGCTGGCCCACCCTGGAAGCCGTTGGCTTAGCCTGCCTGCGCGGCGATCGGATGCTGTTCGAAGGCTTCAACTTCCGGCTTGGCCCCGGGGAGCTGCTCCAGATCGAAGGCGCCAATGGCAGCGGCAAGACCAGCCTGCTGCGTATCCTTTGCCTGCTCATCCTCCCCGAAGCGGGCGAAGTGCGCTGGAACGGAGCCAATGCTGAGGCGGTCCGACCCGAGTATTTACGCCAGATGGCCTACATCGGCCACGCCCGGGGGATCAAAGGGGATCTGAGCCCGCGGGAGAACCTGCAAGTGGCTGCAGCCCTTGCCGGCGGGCGGGATGCCTGGATCGAGGAGGCCCTCGACCAGCTTGGCCTGGGCCCTTGCCAGGATACCCCGGTGCGCGCCCTCTCGGCGGGGCAAGCCCGGCGCGCTGCCCTGGCTCGACTTCCGATCCAGGGAGGCCGGCTCTGGCTTCTGGATGAGCCTTTGACCGGCCTTGACCGCGAAGGCAAACAGCGGGTAGAGGCCCTACTCGAGTCACACTGCCGGGCAGGGGGGATGGTCGTACTGAGCACTCATCAGCCCATGGATATCATCGAGGCCGAAGCGGTTAGCCGGGTGCATCTCAGCCCGGCGAGCCTGGCGACCGACGAGGGGACTGGTAGGCCATGAGGCGCGCCTTCGCTGCCATCCTAATCCGGGACCTGCGGCTGTCATTACGTCGGCACAGCGAAATGGCCAATCCTTTGGTGTTCTTCGTCGTGGTGGTTACCCTCTTTCCGCTTGCCCTTGGCCCGGATTCGGAGACGCTGAGCCGCATTGCTCCCGGCGTCTTGTGGGTCGCTGCCTTGCTCGCCGCCACCCTGGCCATGGAAAGCCTGTTCCGGAGCGATTTCGAGGACGGCACCCTGGAACAGCTCCTTCTCTCGCCTCATCCCCCTGCCCTGCTGATCTCAGCGAAGATCCTTGCCCATTGGGCTGTTACCGGTCTCCCCCTGATCCTGGTCTCACCCCTATTGGCGCTCTTCCTGGAGCTGCCCGGCGAAGCCCTGCCCGTGCTGCTCGGGACCCTGGCTTTGGGCACACCGACCCTTTCCCTCGTGGGAGCGATCGGGGTGGCCTTGACGGTGGGCCTTCGTCGAGGGGGGCTGCTCCTAGCCTTATTAGTGCTTCCTCTTTATGTCCCCGTTTTGATCTTCGCTGCTGGGGCGGTAGACAATGCGGGCGCCGGTTTTGCCTTCGGGGGGCAGCTCTACTTCTTAGCGGCCTTATTGGTACTGGCTGGAACCCTCGCGCCGCTGGCCACCGCGGCCTCCTTGCGCATCACCATGGGCTAATGCGATGTGGCTTTGGATCCATAAGCTCGCCAACCCTGGCCATTTCTATCGAACGGCCGAGCGAGTGACACCGTGGCTCGGCACCGCTGCCTTTGTGACCCTGCTGGCCGGCCTTTATTGGGGATTGGTCGTGGCGCCCCCGGACTATGAGCAGGGGGATTCCTACCGCATTATCTTTGTCCATGTTCCCTCGGCCTGGATGTCCCTGTTTGTCTACGTCGTCATGGCCGGCTCGGGGATCCTGACCTTGATCTGGCGGATGAAGGTAGCCGAAGCGGTAATGCGAGCCTGTGCTCCCCTCGGGGCCTCCTTCACCTTCCTGGCCCTAGCCACCGGCTCCTTGTGGGGTAAACCCATGTGGGGCACCTACTGGATCTGGGATGCCCGCCTCACCTCCGAGCTTATCCTCCTCTTCCTCTATCTGGGCTTTATCGCTCTGCAATCGGCGATCGAGGACCAACGAACAGCGGCCCGCGCAGGGGCGGTACTGGCCCTTGTCGGTGTCGTCAATCTTCCTATCATCCATTATTCGGTGGAATGGTGGGCGACACTCCACCAGGGCCCTACGGTTACCAAGCTCGACGCCCCTTCCATCACCTCCAGTATGCTGATTCCCCTGTTGGTAATGGCGGTCGGCTTTCTCCTATACTTCGCTACAACCCTTCTGATCCGGACCCGCTGCGAGATCCTGGAAAGGGAAGCCCGCAGTGGCTGGGTGCGGGAACTGGCCCATTCGGATAGGACCTAAGGAGGGAAACTTGCAGGATTTCCTTTATATGGGCGGTTACTATGCCTTCGTTTGGCCCGCCTATGGCTTGGTCTTAGTTGTCCTGATCCTAAATCTGACGATTCCCCGTCGGCGTGAGCGACGGATCCTGCGCCGAGTAGCTCGCCAAGGCGGGGAGGGAAGGAGAAGGGGATGACACCTCGCCGAAAGCGACGACTCTATCTGGTCAGTCTAGTGGTCCTCGGAATGGCCGGTGCCACCGCCTTGTTCCTAACCGCCTTCAAGGAAAACATCATCCTCTACCACAGCCCGACTGAGGTGGCTCAGGGGGAGGCTCCAACTGGTCGGACCTTCCGTGTCGGAGGGCTGGTCAAAGAGGGCAGCGTTCAGCGAACCGAGAAAAGCGGCAAGGGGCTGCGGGTGCGCTTTGTGGTTACCGATACCGCCCATCAGGTTCCCATCGTCTACGACGGGATCCTTCCGGATCTTTTCCGGGAAGGCCAAGGCATTGTCGCCAACGGTCAGCTCAATCGCCAAGGCGTTTTCGTTGCCGAAGAGGTCTTGGCTAAGCACGACGAGAACTACATGCCTCCCGAGGTGGCTGAATCCCTGAAGAAAGCGGGCACTGAGTCAACCTCGACCCTTGTCAGTGGGAAGGGAGAATAGCGTTGGTCCCCGAGCTCGGCAATATTGCGTTGGCTTTAGCATTGACCATGGCGCTTGTCCAGGCTGTCTTTCCCTTGGCCGGAGCGCATCGAGGCATTGCCCCCTGGATGGCGGTCGCCCGACCCGCCGCTGCAGCTCAGTTTGCCTTCGTCGCCGCCGCCTTTGCTGCCCTGGCCCATTGCTTCCTGACGAACGATTTCTCCGTGGCCTTCGTCGCAGAGAATTCCAATCGGGCCCTCCCCTTCTATTATCGTCTAACGGCCATATGGGGCGGGCACGAGGGCTCCATGTTGCTCTGGAGCCTCATCCTGGGCATTTGGACATTGGCGGTCACCGCCTTCAGCCGCTCTCTGCCGCGGGCGTTCGCTGCGCGTGTCCTTGGGGTCATGGGGTTGGTCAGCGTGGGCTTTCTGCTATTTATCTTGGCCACTTCCAATCCCTTTGCCCGGCTCACGCCTGTGCCTGTTGACGGTGCCGATCTGAACCCCTTGCTCCAGGATGCGGCCATGATCGCCCATCCCCCCATCCTGTATACCGGTTACGTTGGTATGTCGGTGGCCTTCGGGTTTGCTCTTGCTGCCCTTCTGGGTGGCCGTTTGGATGCCGCCTGGGCCCGCTGGTCCCGGCCCTGGGTGGGTGTAGCCTGGATCTTCCTGACCCTAGGGGTCGCTCTCGGAAGCTGGTGGGCCTATTATGAGCTGGGCTGGGGTGGCTGGTGGTTCTGGGACCCGGTAGAAAATGCCTCCTTTATGCCTTGGCTGGTGGGAACAGCCCTTATCCACTCCTTGGCGGTAACCGAGAAACGCGGCCTGTTCAAGGCCTGGACGGTTCTGCTAGCCATCACTGCCTTCTCCCTGTCCTTGCTCGGCACATTCCTGGTGCGCTCAGGCGTTCTGACCTCGGTGCATGCCTTTGCCACCGACCCCGCCCGGGGAATCTACATCCTGACATTCCTGGGCATTGTGATCGGCGGCTCTTTGCTTCTCTACGCCCTGCGGGGGCCGGCTACTCTGGGCAGCTCAACCTTCGCCCCGGTTTCCCGGGAGAGCCTGCTCCTCGCCAATAATGTCCTGTTGGTTGTGGCCATGGGGACCGTGCTACTCGGGACCCTGTACCCATTAGCCGTTGAAGCCCTGGGCGGCGGCAAGCTATCCGTGGGTCCGCCCTACTTCAATACCGTTTTCGCCCCCCTCATGAGTGCCCTGATGGCCCTCCTCGGGATCGGCAACTTGGCCCGCTGGAAGCGCGACACGCCCGCCCGTCTGTGGCGGCATCTACGCTTTGCCCTTCTGGGCTCGGTCGTTCTGGGCCTGGGGGCAGCGGCCATGGTAACCAGCGGCGGTGTGAATCTGATGGTAGCCCTGGCCCTCGGGCTAGCCATTTGGGTCCTGATCACCAGTGTGCAGGCTGTCCGGGCCCAGCTTTCCAACCAACGCGCCCTAGGCGAGGGCCTCCTTCGCCTCCCTGCGGGGGTCTATGGGATGGCTTTGGCCCACATCGGGCTGGCCCTTTCCGCTATCGGCATCACCCTGACCAGCACCTTCGAGGTGGAACGGCGTCTGCGCATGGCCCCCGGAGATTCCGCGGAAGTTGCCGGTTACACCTTCGCCTTCGAAGGCACCCATCGAGCTCAGGGCCCCAATTACGAGGCCGTTCGGGGAACATTTCAGGTGACCCAGGATGGGCAGCCAGTGGTCACCCTGCATTCCGAAAAGCGCCACTATGCCTCCGGGGGCAAGCCGATGACGGAGGCCGGTATCGATGCCGGTCTGACCCGAGACCTTTACGTTTCCTTGGGCCAACCGGTCAGTGGCAAGGGGACCTGGAGCGTTCGCCTGCAGCATAAGCCCTTCGTGCGCTGGATCTGGTTTGGCGCCTTGCTGATGGCAGCCGGCGGGGGCTTAGGCCTCACTGACCGTCGCTATCGTCGAGCGCGTCTGCGCCAGGGAGCCCCCGTCGCCACCGGGAAGGCCGCGCCAGCGCCCTCGGGAGCCCCCTGAACCTTGCGCACCCGATTAGTGATTCCCTTGGTGATCTTCAGCGTAATTGCGGTCCTTTTGGGGATTGGGCTTACCCGCGACCCCAGCCGGGTGCCCTCCCCCCTGATCGGGGAGCCCGTACCCAGCTTCTCCGTTCCCCGCCTTTCCCAGCCCGAGCAGCGACTGCACTCCGAAGACCTTAGGGGCCGGCCCTATCTGCTCAATGTCTGGGCCTCGTGGTGCGCCCCTTGCCGCGAGGAGCATCCGATCCTGATGGAAGCGGCGCGCTACCCCCAGCTAACCGTGGTGGGACTCAATTATAAGGACAAACGCCTCGCCGCTCGGAAATGGCTCCGAAAGCACGGCGACCCTTACCGAGCCAACGGTTTCGACAAGGAAGGGGACGCGGCCCTGGATCTGGGCGTCTACGGCGTCCCGGAAACCTATCTGATTGACGGGCAAGGCGTCATCCGACGCAAATTCGTGGGACCGCTCAGCCAGCGTCAGCTGCAGGAGATCATCCTACCGAGGGTAAAGGAATGGCAAAACCAGGCGGGATGAGCGCAAGCCTCGGCCTTTTAACGCTTTTGCTGACCTGTTGGGTCAGCTCAGTCCCTGCGGGAGGCCCCGAGAGCCTCCGCGAGTTCGATTCGCCCCAACAGCGTCAGCAATACTGGAGCCTCTTGGAGAAGCTCCGGTGCCTCGTCTGCCAGAATGAGTCCTTAGCCACTAGCCAGGCCGATCTCGCCGAGGACCTCCGGGACGAGGTCTATATCAAACTGGTCAAAGAGGGGCACGCCAACTCGGAGATCGTGGATTATCTGGTAGAACGATACGGGGATTTCGTTCTCTATCGGCCCCCCTGGGAGCCCTCCACCTACTTGCTATGGGCGGGCCCTTTCCTCCTGCTCGGTATTGGCGCTGGGGTAGCCGCGGTGGTTATCCGCCGGCGGAGCCAGACGCAGGAGAGCACGGCCGCACCTGACCCGGCAGAGCGCGCTCGAGCAAGCGCTCTGCTTGAGGGGGAGACCCGAGAGGAAACCAAACAATGAC
>CAYVMM010000085.1:0-5952 GCA_964452535.1 uncultured Gammaproteobacteria bacterium
TTGCTCGCCGACGGTTCCACAGCCGCTAGGGCGCCGGCTACTCGGTCCCAGGTGCCGGCGAGGGATTGTTCGGGACCTTCGGGGCCGTTGGTCAAGCGGTACCTGGTCCGCCAGATATGGCGGGAGATAGCTGTCTGGAAGGCTTGCTCAACCCGGCGGCTACCCATTTCACTAGGCATTTCTTCTCTCCTGGTGGGAGATCCGGGCCATGCCTGGATCTCTGAGCAGGGTCCCTTTGCTCGGTGGATCCGGATAGGGCGGCTTTTGCCATTGGACACTCTGAAGTAGGATCGATTAACCGGGATCGACCGGTTCCCTTTCCCCTATTCTGATTGTTCTCCGATCCCATTGACGGACTGGACGAGGGCAATCGGCTGGGACTACCCTCCGATTGGCGAGACCGCATTACGCGGGTGAGGGGCAAGGTTGGGGCGACAGTAAGGCGAGTCTCTAGTTGGAGCCGGTTGGCGACCCGGTTTTCAGCGGTTTGTTATTACGGCTTTTGTTAGATAGGCCCTGGCCCTGGCCCTGGTGGGCCTGTTTTAGAGCGAGCCCAGTAGATGGGAAGCGACCTGTGTATGGGAAGAAGGAGAGAGATTATGGAGTTGCCGCTCGAGGTTACTTTTCGGGGAATGGAGCATTCGGAGGCGATGGAAGCCAAGATCCGTAAGCGCGCAGAAAAGCTAGAACGCTATTTCTCCAAGATTATGAGCTGTCGGGTGGTAGTGGAGGCCCCTCACAAGCACCACCATAAGGGTAAGATTTTCCACGTTAGCCTGGATGTGACCGTCCCCGGGAAGGAGCTGGTGGTGAACCGCGACCCGGGCGATAACCATGCCCACGAGGATGCCTATGTCGCTATTCGTGATGCCTTCGATGCCATGGAGCGCAAGCTGGATGCCTTTGCCCACAAGAAGCGTGGCGAAGTTAAGCATCATCAGGAGGAAGGCTACGGCCGGATCACTAGCTTGAAGCCGGAACAGGATTTCGGGCTGCTGCAATCCCTCGATGGGCGCACGGTTTATTTCCACCGCAACAGTGTTAAGAATGGGGACTTCGAGCACCTCAAGGACGGTGAGGAGGTTCGTTTCCTGGAGGAGATGGGTGAGGAGGGACCGCAGGCCATTGTGGTCCGGGTCATCGGGGAGGAGCACCCCGAGCGTTAGTCTGGTATCCTGAGGTCCTTTCACGGTAAGGAGCACCCTGGTGAAGTGGGTCCCTCTCCCCGAAACCGATATCGAAGTCTCCCGCATCGGGCTGGGGGCTTCGGCTGGTCCCTTTTGGGGCGCGAGCGCCAAGAGATCGAGGAGATCTAGGATGAGACGGTGACCGATCCTGTTGGTCCGCGCTTTCTGGCGCCCCCTGCGCGCGAAGAGCTGGAAGCTTCTTCGCTCCCTTCCCCTGGCTATGATCTCGCCAGATGGGGTAGGCTTTAACCCTTTAACCTTTTTGCCAAGATCGGGCACCGCCCCAAGCCAAGCATGAGCACACTAGAAAAGGAAATCGAACGCCGCCGCACCTTTGCTATTATCTCCCATCCTGACGCTGGCAAGACTACCCTGACCGAGAAATTGCTCCTCTTCGGAGGAGCGATTCAGCTCGCAGGGACGGTCAAGGGCCGCAAGTCCGATCGCCATGCCACTTCCGATTGGATGGCCCTAGAGCGCCAACGAGGGATATCGGTTACTGCCACTGTCATGCAGTTCCCTTATCAAGGGTGTCTCGTCAATCTCCTTGATACGCCGGGCCATGGTGATTTTTCCGAGGACACCTATCGCACCTTGACTGCGGTGGATTCGGCCCTAATGGTCATTGATGCCGCCAAGGGTGTGGAGGAACGTACCCGCAAGCTTATGGAGGTCTGCCGCCTGCGTGCCACGCCCATCATGACCTTCATGAATAAGCTTGATCGTGAGGGCCGAGATCCCATGGAGCTTATGGATGAAGTGGAGCAGGTTCTGGGGATTCGCTGCGCGCCTGTGACTTGGCCCATCGGGATGGGACGGCGTTTCAAAGGGGTTTTTCACCTTCTTCAGGATCGAGTCCATCTGTTCGACACTGATCACGGTGGCCGGGTACAGAGGGGGGAGGTGATTGAAGGCTTGGCCAACCCCCGCCTGGATGAGGCTCTAGGAGGCCAGGCTGCGGAGCTGCGCGAGGAAATTGAGCTGGTACGTGGGGCTAGCAACGAGTTTGACTTGGGGGCTTATTTACGGGGTGAGTTGACGCCGGTTTTCTTCGGCTCAGCCATTAATAACTTCGGCGTGGAGGAGCTCCTCGACGAGTTCGTAGCTTGCGCGCCGCCTCCCCAGCCTCGCAGGGCAGTGGCTGGTTTCATTAGAAGGCACAATGAGGAAGGAGAGGGTGAAGAACGCTTGCTCGATCCCTGTGAGGACAAGCTCACGGGGTTCGTCTTCAAGATCCAGGCTAATATGGACCCTAATCATCGTGATCGCATCGCCTTCATGCGGGTTTGCTCGGGTGTTTTCCGAAAGGGCATGCGGATTTATCAGGTGCGTACGGGCAAGGAGCAGAAGGTGGCCAATCCCTGGGTCTTCTTGGCCAGTGACCGCGGAGGGGTGGAGGAAGCCTATCCGGGGGATATCGTGGGCCTGCCTAACCACGGTGACATTCGCATCGGGGATACCTTTAGCGAGGGCGAAAGATTGAAATTTGTGGGTATCCCCAACTTCGCCCCGGAGCTCTTTCGGCGGGTTGTCTTGAGGGATCCCATGAAGAGCAAGGCGCTGAGCAAGGGCCTGGAACAGCTTAGTGAGGAAGGGGCTACCCAGCTCTTCCGGCCGCTGACCAATAATGACCTGATCCTTGGCACCGTGGGGCAGCTTCAGTTCGATGTGGTTGCTGCCCGGCTCAAGGATGAGTACGGCGTTGACGCCCGTTTCGAGGGGGTCAACATCGTAACTGCACGCTGGGTGGCGGCCCAGGACCCCCGGAAGCTGACCGAGTTCGAGCGCCGTGCAGAGGAGCACCTCGCCCGGGATGGGGGAGGGGACCTGGCCTATCTTGCCCCTAGTCAGGTCAATCTCGACCTGATCCGAGAGCGCTGGCCCGACATCACCTTTCGAGCTACGCGGGAGCACTGACCTGGCGAAGAGCGTGGGATTGACGGGCGGGCGCCCATTTCTGCTCGGGGCCCCGTCGAGCGGCTACCGTCGTCGAATTTTTTCCGGGGCGGTAAGGGGGGAGTTGCCAAGAGGAATGAAAAGGGTATACTAAGAGATGCGTTTGGCTGTCGGGTCGGTTCTACGAGGGCTTTGCCCTCCTTTCCGGATTCCCCGTCATCCTGTCTTTATTTATTTTTTGGTTCGAGGTGCTCCATGCATAGCGGTTCTGTAAAGTGGTTCAATGAGGCCAAGGGCTTCGGTTTTATCGCCCCGGAGGATGGTGGCGATGACGTTTTCGTCCATTTCTCCGCCATTCAGGGCGAAGGCTTCCGGACCCTAACCGAGGGCCAGAAGGTCTCCTTTGAGAGCGAGACCGGTCCTAAGGGCCTGAAGGCGACCACAGTAATTGTGGAATAGCCGGGACCCCTCCCGCGATAATCAAAAGGCCTCGCCGTCCCGGCGAGGCCTTTTTACGGTGGGCCAGGCATGGCACGGAGCCCCAATGGTTTCTCAACCGGTAAGCGAAAGCGAGCTGGGAAGTGACTTGGGACGGTATGATTTGATTAGAGAGCGCGTCGGGTTGGTCGCTTGCGCTCCCCTTCGGTCAGGCCTTTCTTGCGCAGGCGGATGGCCGAGGGGGTGACCTCCACTAGCTCATCGTCATCGATGAACTCCAGGGCCGCTTCTAGGGAAAGCCGTTCGGGTGGAGTCAATGTGAGGTCCTCGTCGGAGCCGGCCGCCCGGACATTGGTGAGCTGCTTGCCCTTGAGGGGGTTCACGGTAAGATCGTTGTCGCGTACGTGGCGGCCGATGATTTGGCCTTCATAGACTGCCTCTCCCGCCCCAACGAAGAGGGCCCCTCGGGCTTGGAGGTGAGAGAGGGCGTATTCAACCGTCTTGCCGGCTGACTGGCTGATCAGGACGCCGTGCGGGCGGCGACCGTATTCCTGGGTTTTGATGGGGCCGTAGTGGGCGAAGACACGGTGCATCAGTCCTTCCCCAGAGGTGGCAGCGAGGAGCTCATTGCGGAGCCCGATCAGGCCTCGAGCTGGGATGGTGTAATCCAGGCGGATCCGACCGCTGTCCCGAGGGAAGAGGTTGGCTAGGTCTCCGCCGCGTTCGGCGACTCGTTCCATTACGGGTCCTTGGCGATCCTCCGGAACCTCCAGCGTGAGATGCTCGAAGGGTTCCTGGCGGATTCCCTCTATTTCGCGGATTAGTACCTCCGGTCGAGAGATGGCGAGCTCGTAGCCCTCGCGACGCATGGTCTCGATTAGGGTGGCCAAATGCAGCTGGCCGCGGCCAGAGACCTGCAGCTCCTCCGGGTCCTCCGTCGGCTCTACCCGCAGGGCCACATTGTGCTCCAGCTCCTTGTCGAGGCGCTCCCGGATCTGGCGGCTGGTCAGGTACTTCCCCTCTCGACCAGCAAAGGGGGACTTGTTCACCCGAAAGTTCATGGAGATTGTTGGCTCGTCCACGGTTAGCGCCGGAAGTGGGGCCACGTGCTCCGGATCGCAGAGGGTGTCCGAGATCCGGAGGCCCTTGATGCCCGTGAAAGCAATGAGGTCGCCCGCCCTTGACGCTTCCACGGCGATCCGTTCAAGCCCTTGGAATGCCAGGATTTGGCCGAGTCGGGCTTTGCGGGTAGTGCCTTCCCGATCGATAACCGTTATTGCCTGATTACGCTGGGCAGTTCCCCGGTTGATCCGCCCGATGCCGATGACGCCAGCGTAGGGGTCGTAGTCGAGAGCGCTTACCTGGAGTTGGAGCGGGCCATTGCGATCCACCTCTGGCGGGGGGACTTGGTCGACGACAAGCTGGAAGAGCGGGGTCATGTCTCCACCGCGCACATTCGGGCTCGATCCAGCGTAGCCTTCCAGGGCGGAGCAGTAAACGACCGGGAAATCGAGCTGATCCTCGTTTGCCCCCAGCTCGTCGAACAGATCGAAGGTACGGTCCACCACCCAGTCCGGGCGGGCCCCTACGCGGTCCACCTTGTTCACCACGACGATGGGCTGGAGTTCTTGGGTCAGGGCCTTTTCCATGACGAATCGGGTCTGTGGCATGGGGCCTTCCACGGCGTCCACCAATAGAAGAACTGAGTCGGCCATGGACAGGATCCGCTCCACTTCCCCTCCAAAATCCGCGTGTCCCGGGGTGTCAATAATGTTGATGATGTAGCTGCCCCAGGCGAGGGCGGTGTTCTTGGATAGAATGGTGATGCCGCGCTCGCGCTCTTGGTCGGTGGTATCTAGGATGCGCTCGGTACGGGAGCTCCCCTGTCTGAGGGCACCCGATTGTTGGAGGAGGCAATCAACGAGAGTGGTCTTGCCGTGATCGATGTGGGCGATAAGGGCGATGTTGCGTAGGTCTTCGTTCAACGGCCGCCTTCTCCGAAGTTGCGAGTTTCCGGATTGCTTGCGAGAGGCGCTAGGATACGGGCTGTCGGCTAGAATCCCAACCTAGGGCCGAGTCTGCCTTCCTTGGCCAGAATCCGAGCCCGCTATCGCTTACACTATACCAAGCAGGTCCTGGGGTTCGTTGGTTCGACCCGACCGCCGCTACTGCGGTTAGAAGGGCCGTGCGAACGCTGACATGGCACTGCCCACCGCCTAGGAGAGAATAGGCGGGTCCGTAAGCGGGAGTTGACCCCTAAGGCCTGAGGTCTAATAGCGTGCGCGGTGGTATAGGAGAAACTGAAGCATGTAAAGGGGGTAAAAGTACTCCATAGAGTCTATATAACAATTGCGGAGGAGGTGAAGCATGGCATTCGGACTGGATGATGCCCTGGGAGGTACGGAGGCCACAATTTGAGTAAGCAGCGCAC
>CAYVMM010000086.1:0-5914 GCA_964452535.1 uncultured Gammaproteobacteria bacterium
GTCGCCGACGGCGACGTCCTCCACGGGGACCTCCCGCTCGGTACCGTCCGAGCCCGTGATCCGGGCCCCGATTCGCAGCTCTTTGGGGGCATGGAGGTGGGCATCCTGGGTCGTTTGAGGGATGCCGAAAAGCAGTCCGTGGATGGCCCGGCGCGTGGTGCTCTTGCCCGATTCGTTGGGTCCATAGAGGAGGTGGACCCCCCTGGGCTGAGGCCAAATCGAGGGTGACGTCGGTGAACATCCTGTAACGGATCAAGTCCAGGCGCTCGAGCCTCACCCCTCTCCTCCTTCGCTCAGCAGGCGAGGCAGGAGCGCCCTCCTGGACCTCTTGGAGGAGCGCATTGAGGAGGGCAGGATTCGCCAGATCCAGGCCTTCCTCGCCCTCGGTGGCCTCCCGAGGCAGGCGCCTCCGAAGGCCGTCGAGCTCGCCAGCTAGGGCCTGGAGGGCTTCCGGGTCCTCGCGAAGCGACTGCAGTCGGTGAAGCAGGCCACCGACGGGATCGTCTCGCCCCTGGAGGGCCGCTAAAGGGGTTGGGCTGTGGGTGAAGAAGCGGACCTTCTCAATAATCCACAATCGGTTGGCGAGCTCGGTGCCCAAGCCACGGATCCGATAGCGCCAGTGGTCGGGATTGACCAGGAAATCCGGATGCAGTGGGGTCGTGCCTTCCAGCTCCACCCGCGTCGCCAGGATCCGATCACCGGCGCCTTCAAACGTGCTCTCCAGCTCGACTCGAATCCGCTCCAGGAGCGTGGCCTCGTCGGCCTCTGTGGCATTGATCCGGCATCGGGCCCAGCGCAGCTCATCGAGCGGGATGTGCTCGAGGTCCTCGAGTGCTCCCCCTTCGAAGTGGGCACGGGTCGCTCCCTTAGCCCCGGTCTCCCGGATATGGCGTCCCTGCAAATTCCCCGGAAAGACAATGGCGGGGTCACGCTCGGAGACGACCTCACGCCGATGGACGTGCCCTAAGGCCTAGTAATCGTAGCCCTTGGCGGCAAGGACCTCAGGGGTCATTGGGGCATAACGGGCGTGCTCGGTGCGGCCCTCTAGGGCGGTATGCAGCATGCCGATGTTGATCCGCCCAGGAATCCGGTCAGGATAGGCGGCCGCCAAGTCCTTGGTTACTTCCTTTTGAGGGAAGCTCTGGCCATGGACTGCGACGCCAAGCTCCTCGAAGCGGATGGTGGCTGGATGGGTACTGGGAAGCTCATGCGCCCCTTTGGGAAGGATCAGCTCGGCCGTGATGACACTCGCGGCGTCGTAGTTGCCGCGCAGCAGGACTACCCCAATGCCGGCTTGGCTGAGGCGGGCCAATTGGCTCGTCAAGAAAAGCCCGGTATTGAAATCCCGCCAGTCGCCGTCGAAGACATCCCCTGCGATCAGCAGGAGGTCGGCTTTGCGTTCGAGGCAATGATCGATTAGGTGGCGAAAGGCCTGCCGAGGCGCCTCCCGGATGGCCTCCACGGGAGCCCCTTCGTAAGCCTCGAGCCCGCGCAGGGGGCTGTCGAGGTGCAGATCGGCGGCGTGGATGATCTCCAGTCCGTTACCGCGACGGTTCATGCGTGAGCCATCGTTCGCTCGCTAAAGCAGGCTCTACTAGGGTCTGGGGTCTACTTATCTAACAAAGCAGTATTAGATCGGCTGCTCACGGTCCATGAGACTGCGGAGAAGCCTTGGTGATCAATCGGATTCTCTATACGGAGATTGCACGGAGCTGCCCTCAAGGATTATTTGGCTTACTTCTTCAGCTCGCCAATTCGGCCTTGGAGATTCTCTACTCGGGCTTTCAGATCATCGCGGTTCGCTTCTAGCTCCGTGATCCTCTGCTTGGCCTCAGCCAGACGCGCCTTCAGGGCCTTTTTGGTTTCCTCGAGCCCTTTGACCTGGGAGCGCAAGCTCTCATTGGCGCTCTGAGCCTTGCTCAAGGCTTGCTCCTTCTCCTGAAGCCGTGATTGCAAGGAGTGCTTATCGTCGCTCAGACTGGCGACTCGGCCTTGGAGCTCATCCGTCTGGGATTGCAGATGGCTAACCTGACTCCTCGCTTCGGCAAGTGCCTGATCCTTCTTATCGAGGCTGGCTTCGAGCTCCCCGTTCGTCTGCTGGAGTCCGGCTAGCTCCTGCTCAAACTGCTTCACCTTGGTGTGGAGCTGTTGATTCTCTTCCTTCAGCGCCTTGACCTGGGTTTGGAGCGCTTTGTTCCGGCTTTGGGCCTTGCTGAGGGCCGTCTCCTTATCGCTGAGAGTGGACGCCAGGGTCGCCTTCTTGCGCTCAAGCTCGCTTACCCGATTCTCTAGCTCCTCAACGCGGGACCGCGCGGACTGCACGGCATCCTCCGTCGCTGCCAGCTCCTGCTGCAGCGCATCCCGCTCCTCACGCAGTGCGGTCTCCTCGGTGCTCGGAGCGCATCCAACTGCGACACTTGCCGCTGTCAACAAGCTTAGCAACCGGGCTGGTTGTGGCACGCTCATCAATTTCATCCTCCCAGCGCTTGTGGTATGGGGATGCCATGCGAAAGCAAGCATGGTTCAGTAAGCCGGTGCTGCCTGAATCCGTGTATCCTATTGTGGCTACTTATATGCGCCAAGCTGTAGACTGTCACTATAGCGAGCCTAGGGCAATCGGCCCCTCCCCCAATCACCCGCTAAAATGGGCTCCTTGGGCCTTGAGGGCAAGGCGAGAGTTGGATTACCGATCCTGGTCTCCCATAGGAGCTTGGCTACACTCGATGATGACAAGGGTGCGCGTCGCTGCTTTAAAATCCGAGCTGGGTAAAGGCAAACGTCACCGCAATCCAGCCAACAACCAGCAACGGTAGATAACGCCCGATCAGGTAAATGCGCCACTCCCACCACCGCGTTTCCGTGCCGAGCACCGTGCGTATCCTGTGCGGTGGCACGAACCAGCAAAACAGCGCCGCCCCCAAAACGCCGGAAAATATCAGTAGATCGCCGCCGGTGATACGATCGACGACCTCGAGTACCGGCTCACCCGCGATCCGCCACTGCATGGGGGTGAAGCTGAGCGCCGAAGCGCTGCCCAGCACCAGCATCAAGGCGATGATCAGGGTTACGGCTGCGGAATTGCTGAGTTGCCATTCCTCAGCGACCGCCGCGATCATGACTTTGAGCCCAGCCAGGCAGGAGCTAAACGCCGCGGCGAAGAACAGAGCAAAGAAGACCACGGCCAGCCAGCTGCCGCCGGTGAGGTTATGGAAAACCACCGGCAACGTGCTGAATGCGAGCTGGCTGCCCTCGTCCGGCGCCATCCCATAGGTGAACACGAACGGAAAGATCATCCACCCCGACAAAAGCGCCACGCTGGTCTCAATGGCAGCGACCACCAGACAAGCCCGGGGCACGTGCGTCTCGCGCGGAATGAAGCTTCCGTAGGTGACGAGGTAGCCCTGGCCGATGGCCAAGCTATAGAAGGCTTGCCCGAATGCGAAGGCCCAGAGCGGTCCCTCGGTGAGACGCCTCCAGTCGACGTGGAAAAAGAAATCTTGTGTGGCCTGCCAGCCCGGCGTGCGGCTTGCCAGCCACACCAGGGCGATGATGACCAGGATCAGCACCGGCATCAAGAGCTTAGAGACCGTTTCGATGGCTTCGATGTCGCGCACGAGCACCACCCCGGCCAGTAGGCAGACGCCGATGAAATACCAAAGGGAGTTGTAGCGAGTGGTAAACTCTGCAAAGATCCGAGGCTCGCCTCTGAGCGCATCCACGGTATAACCGAGGGTCCAGCCGGTAATGACCAGATAATAGCTGGTAATCGCTAAGGTGATGGTCACTACGAACCAGCCATACACGGCCCCGAAACGCCCGATTTGGCGGAAGGTTCGAATGGTGCTGCCCTGCGCCAGGCGGCCGGCAGCCACTTCCAGCATCATGATGGGCAAGACCACCAGGATCAGTGCCGCTAGGTAGGCGACGATGAAAGCCCCGCCACCGTTCTCCCCTGCGATGTAGGGGAAGCGCCAGATGTTGCCCAAGCCCACTGAAGCGGCCGCCATGGAGGCAATGAACGCCGGCTCGGAGCTCCACTGAAGGCGCGATGCGCGGATAAAGCTTTGTTCGGAGACCAAAAAGCACCCCTCTATTAGGTTTCGTCCAGGACAACGGCTGCAGTAAGGTTGCGTTAGTATTACAATTAGAGGAGGAAGTTCACTTCCGGATTCCAGTGGCCCTGTGCCCGCCCGCCGCGTAACGATTAGGACACCGAACGGCGACGGGATTTGTCAGCCATCAGACAAATCCCTGCCTCCACCTCCTTGTGTCGCCAGCCTTTCGCTGTCTCTCCTGTATGGCCCGTTTCTTGCAATCCAACAGGCGAAACGGATCGAGCTCGCTTTGCCCAGCCTGTGCCGCACATGGCTTCGTAGCGGCAGTGGCCGTCCACCCACATTCATGTGTCGTTCTTGGTGCCCTTGCCGGTTCGACGTTTTCTCGGATGCCTTTTGGGAGGGGGATGTGCAACAGCGCGGCTTCACGCTCGTGGAGATCATGGTTACCGTGGCTATCATTGCCCTCCTGGCCGGCATGGCTGTGCCAGCCATGCTGAGCTATCGCGCCAACAATCGGCTCCAGGGTGCTGCCGAAAGCCTGGCGTCCTTCATCCAGTCTGCCAAGCAGGACGTTGACCGGATCGATGAGGATCTGTTGGTCCAGTTCGACGCCAATGCTTGGTGTGCCGGTATGGATTACGAGGACGGCACGTCGGGCTGTGACTGCACGCTGGCCGATCCTACCGCCACGGACGCCTGCACGCTTCCCGCCGAAGACCGGGTCCACCGCATCCGGGGCCAGGATTTCCCGGAAGTGGCAATGAGCAAGATTGGCAGCTATACGACGATCAAGCATATTCGCGGCACGGCGACCGCCGGCAGTGTCGAGTTGCAGCTCGGAGGAGGCGAGCGCGTCCTGCGCCTCGTGGTTAGCAACGTCGGCCGTGTGCGCATCTGCGTGCCTGCCGGTGAGGAGGGTGTCGGAATGTATCCCGGATGTTGATGCCGGGATCAACCCGGACCGGGGAGGGAGGCTGGAGCCTCCTGGGGGTCATGATCGGTGCAGCGGTAGGCCTGCTGGTGCTGGCTGGCGCCTCCCAGATCTACGTGCAGTCGTACCGTGATTCCGTGGCCGTGATTGAGAAGACCGATCTCAATCAGGAGCTGCGCTATCTCATCCAGTTCATGGCCGATGACATCCGGCGGGCCGGGAGCCGTTTCTGGGAGCCGCCGGCGAATGCCGGTAAACCGGTGAGTGACTACCGGAACAATCCCTTTTGGCAATATGGCAATAATCTGTCCGTGCGTGACTACAATGGCGAGACGGACGCCTGCATCCTTTTTGCCTACGATCTGGACGGGGATTCATCGGTTGGGGTCAAAGTTTCCGGAGCCGTTTATGAGGACGAAGATAATCGGGAAAGGTTCGGCTTCCGCTGGGGGGACGGGGGGAGCGTCAAGGCCCGGACCGGAGGCGGCGATCCCTTCAATTGCAGTGATGGCAGTTGGGAGAGCGTCAGCGATCCCCACATCCGGATCGACCGCCTGGAATTTACCCTGACTGCCACGCAAACGAACTTATCCAATCCGGGCAATCCCTGCGCGAGCGGGGACTGGTGCGCGCAGCGGCGAGTGGTGGACATAACTCTGGAGGGGAGCCCGCAGGGCGCCTCTCGGGGGGGGTATGCGGTGGAGACCACTGTGACTGTGCGAAACGACCGGGTATTTCAACTGTGATGACGTGGCGTGCGGCGCGGGACGAGCGAGGTATGGTGACCCTCCTGATGAGCATGGGGCTGCTCATCGGCCTGACCGTCCTGGCCCAGACCACAGGCCGGCTGCTTCTCAGCGAGAACCGGGAGATGCGGACGGTCCGCTCGGGCAAGAATGTCCAGCAGGCAGCGCAGGCGGCGCAA
>CAYVMM010000087.1:0-5871 GCA_964452535.1 uncultured Gammaproteobacteria bacterium
AGACGTCGAGCCGTCGCAGGGTGAGCGGCTCGTCAGCCGTGACGACAATCTCCGGGGCCGCGCCCTCGCTGGCGGCGCGATCGAACCGCTCGACCCGTGCGAGTTCCGACTCGCCGCCGATCGGGTCGCCGTCACTGGCAAGCACGGAATCGCCCTCGCGGATCTTGGACACCGCCCCCGTCAGTGCGGCTCGCAACTCCCACCGGCCGCCGTCCAGCTGCGTGGTACCGGTCGGGTCCAGGTCGATCAGTGCACGATCGGCAGTGGCCCGCTCGGCCGCCTCGATTCGAGGCACGAGCTCGTCTCCTAGGGCCGCGCGATCCCCGATGACCCGCAAGCGCACTCCATTTTCGCGCAGCTCCTTCACCTCCCTTTCCAGCAAGAAGTGGAACAGGCCCATCAAGCCCCGCACCTCTTCGGTTGGACGGCGCCAATTCTCCGTCGAAAAGGCAAACAGAGTCAGGGCCTCGACCCCAGCCCGCCCACAGCCCTCGATGGTGGTGCGAACCGCTTCGATCCCTCGTCGATGACCTTCAATCCGGGGAAGATGCTGGGCGGCAGCCCAACGCCCGTTGCCATCCATAATGACGGCGACATGGCGAGGAACCCGGAAGGGCTCTGCCCCTTTTTCGATACTCACCGCTTACAGCTCCATGAGGTCGGCTTCCTTGGCATCAAGGGCCGAATCCACCTCCGCAATGTAGCGATCGGTAAGCTCCTGGATCGTTTTTTCCGAGCGCCGGACATCATCTTCTCCGTATTCGCCTTCTTTTTCTAGCTTCTTTAGCTCGTGGTTGGCATCCCGGCGCACATTGCGAATAGCTACTCGACCCCCTTCCCCCAGCTGGCGCACATACTTAACTAGCTCTTTTCGACGCTCTTCAGTCAGCTCAGGCATGGGAACCCGGACCGAGTCACTGGAAGCGCTCGGGTTGAGCCCGAGGTCAGCGCTGCGAATGGCCTTCTCAATCTTGGGGATCATATCCTTCTCATAGGGCTTGACCACGATGGTCCGGGCGTCGGGAACGGTTAGGTTGGCAACCTGATACAGAGGGACTTGGGCACCGTAATAGGCTACCGTCACCGGGTCCAGCACGCCGGTAGTGGCCCGACCGGTGCGCACTTTGGCGAGATCGTCCTTAAGAGACTCAACGCTCTTGCGCATCCGCTCTTCGGCGTCACGCTCAATCTCCTCGATCATGGCTTGGCCTCCTCCGCCTCAACCCGGGTCCCTTCATCTTCCCCGTAGACAATCCGCCTGAGCGCACCCGGTTTGACGCAGTTGTAGACGATGATAGGGAGCCTGTTATCACGGCACAGGGTAATGGCGGTGGCGTCCATTACTTGGAGATCCTGGGCAATGACATCCATGTAACTCAACCGTCGGTAGCGCATCGCATCAGGATGGACGAGGGGATCCTTCGTATAGACACCATCCACCTTGGTGCCCTTGATCACCACCTCCGCACCAATCTCCATGGCCCGCAGCCCAGCGGCCGTATCCGTGGTAAAGAAGGGGTTCCCGGTTCCCGCACCGAAGATCACTAGCCGCCCCTTCTCCAAATGGCGAATGGCCCGGCGCCGAATGTAGGGCTCGGCCATTTGTTCCATGGTGATAGCCGTCTGGACCCGAGTAGGGAGACCTCGCTGTTCGAGGGCATCCTGAAGGGCGAGAGCATTCATAACGGTAGCGAGCATCCCCATATAGTCCGCCGTAGCCCGGTCCATCCCTTCGGCGGCACAAGCCAGCCCCCGGAAGATGTTCCCCCCACCAATCACAATGGCCAGCTGGAGGCCTGAATGGACCACTCCTTGCGCCTCTTGGGCGAGCTGGTCAAGGGTCTCGTGACTGATGCCGAACTCGCTCTCGCCTAGGAGCACCTCGCCGGACAGCTTTAAAAGGGCCCGGCGGTAAACCCGAGCCGAGCTTTCATTGTCTTGCTCGCTCGCCGCCACATATCCTCCCTATACAAGGTAAGTCGCACCCCATCGAGTCCCCTTTAATGCGGCCTCAGAAGCCCTGTCTGGCCAGACCAGGCACGCCTCAGTAAAGAACAACGCTATCCGTTCCGATACCCCTACCCCCTTAACTGGGCCTTAACCTCCTCGGCAAAGTCCTCTTGCTCCACCTCAATGCCCTCGCCCACCTCGAATCGAGCGAAGCGCCGGATACGCACATTCTCCCCGAGTGTGGCCACTTGTTCTTTGGTCACTTCTTCCACCGTTTTTTCCGGATCCTTAACAAACGCCTGATCGAGCAGAGTTAGGCTAGCAAGACGCTTATCGAGCTTGCCCTGCAGAATCTGGTCGATCACATGGTCGGGCTTGCCCTCAATGGCTTCCTCGGACTGGGCCCTAATGAGCGCCCTTTCCTCGGTGACACGCTCCTCGGGAATCTCTTCCCGACGCACGTATTCCGGCCCCAAAGCGGCAATGTGCATGGCGATATCCCGGGCGAAAGCCTGAAAATCCTCATTCTTACCAACGAAGTCCGTCTCACAGTTCACCTCCACCAAGACCCCGATCTTGCCGCCTCCATGGATATAGGAGGTCACCACACCTTCAGCAGCTGTCCGTCCCGCCTTCTTTTCTGCCTGGGCCAGGCCTTTCTGCTTCAGGAGCTCCTGTGCCTTGTCTAGATCCCCTTCCGCTTCCTGGAGGCACTTCTTGCATTCCATCATGCCGGCACCGGTTCGCTCCCGAAGGGTCTTAACAGCCTGCGCACTAATACTCATATCCGTTCCCAACTTTCTAGCTCTTCAAAGGGTGTTTGCAACCACTCCTGGCAAGGAGATTGGCCGCTCTGAGGTAGGTGCACCCCCCTTTTCCTGTGGGGAAAGCTTTAGGATTGTCTCGACGAGGTCTCCTCGGAGACCTCCACCATCTCTTCGTCTTCGGTCGCCAGGGTGGGGCTTAGTTCCTGTTCCCGTCTCTGGCGCCCTTCTAAGATGGCATCCGCCATGACCTCGGTATAAAGCCGGATGGCACGCACGGCATCGTCATTGCCAGGGAAGATGTAATCGGCCCGTTCGGGGTTCACATTGGTATCGGCCACAGCCACCACCGGAATGCTCAATTTGTTGGCTTCGGCCACCGCGATGTCCTCGCGCTCCATGTCGATCACAAATAGGGTATCAGGGAGTCCCCCCATCTCCTTGATGCCACCCAAGCTACGCTCCAGCTTCGAGCGCTCCCGCTCCAATAATAAGGTTTCCTTCTTGGGTAAGACCTCGAAGGTCCCATCCTCAGCCATTCGCTCAATGTCCTTCAGCCGCTGGATCGATTTACGAATGGTCTGCCAATTGGTCAACATGCCGCCAGGCCACCGGTGATTGACGTAGTACATCCCACAGCGTTGGGCCTGTTCAGCAACCGCATCGCGGGCCTGGCTTTTGGTTCCCACGAACAGCACTTTGCCCCCATCCTGCGCAAGATCCCGCAGGAATTGGCGGGCCCGCTCTAGCAGAGGAACGGTTTCCTCCAGGTTAATGATGTGAATCCGCTTGCGGGTTCCGAAAATATAGGGGGCCATCTTCGGATGCCAGCGGCTGGTGCGGTGTCCGAAGTGGACACCCGCTTCCAGCAATTCGCGCATGCTGATGGGCTTCATGATGAGCTCCTGAGGGTGGGGTTGGGCCTCCGTCCGCCCGCATGCGGCAACTCTTTCCCGGAAGCGGAATGGGCTCATTCCGGGACAGAACACCCCGGCGCATGTGTCGGCGAACGTGCGTACTGGTTAGCATTGGGCCGGTGCCGCATCCCGGCTGGATGGAGTGACCGGCGAGTTTGACAATGAGTTATACCATTGGGGCTGCCTGCCCAGCAATCCGTCCTCTACCGGCCACAGCCGTCGCCTTTTTCCGATTGGAGGAAACAGCGAAGATCGTATTAGGATAGAAGGGCCCTGGGCCAATGCCTTTTTAAGAAGCGGTTATCCCCGCCCGCGAGGAGTCATCTTCTATATGGAGTTCGAGCCTCCCCTTCAGCTAGGCCGACTGATCCAGCGCTACAAACGATTCTTGGCCGATGTGGAGCTAGAAGACGGACACACCGTCACAGCTCACTGCCCCAACTCCGGCTCCATGACCACCTGCAAGGAGCCGGGGCGACCGGTCCTCCTCCAACCCGTCCCCACAGTCCGACGCAAGCTCCCGTTCACCTGGGAACTCTTCCATAGCGGGAGAAGCTGGGTAGGGATCAACACCCAGCGGGCCAATGCCCTCGTGGCCGAGGCCATTAAGGCGGGCCAGATCACCGAGCTGGCCGGCTACAGGCAGATTCGCCGGGAGGTACAATACGGGCATCGAAGCCGGATCGATATCCTCTTGGAAGACGCTCGGCACCCGCCCTGCTATGTCGAGGTCAAAAATTGCACACTGCTCACCCCCGATGGCTGGGTGCGCTTTCCGGACGCAACAACCGAACGGGGTCGCAAGCATCTCGACGAGCTGGCGGCGACTGCCAAGGCGGGAGGACGAGCAGTGATGCTGTTCCTCGTAAACCGAGCTGACGGCCAGGGCTTTGGGCCGGCCGATCACATCGATCCCGTTTACGGCCGGCGCCTTCGGGAGGTCACTCAGCAAGGCGTGGAGCTGCTAGCCTATCGCACCCGGATCACACCGGGTGCCATGACAGTGGACGGTTCCGAGCCGATTGGCTTGGGAGGCACTGATGAACTAGCCTAAACCGCCTTTGGCAAAGGGAGCTCAGCCTTTTTCATAACAGGCAGGGGACCACCAGACCAAGACTCCATGGCAGTGCAAATTAAGACCAAGGAAGAGATTGAGCAGATGCGGGTAGCGGGCCAACTGGCCGCTGAGGTCCTCCGGATGATTCGCTCCTATATCCAACCGGGAGTGACAACGGGGGAGCT
The DNA here is from genome assembly GCA_964452535.1 of uncultured Gammaproteobacteria bacterium. Classification (GTDB taxonomy): domain Bacteria; phylum Pseudomonadota; class Gammaproteobacteria; order Thiohalorhabdales; family Thiohalorhabdaceae; genus Thiohalorhabdus. The sequence continues at coordinate 4,874 of CAYVMM010000087.1, forward strand.
CGACCGGATCTGTCACGATTTCATCGTCTACGAACAGGAGGCCTATCCGGCGCCGCTCAATTACCACGGCTTTCCCAAATCCATCTGCACCTCCGTCAATCATCAAGTTTGTCACGGCATTCCAGGCGATCGCGTGCTTCGCGAGGGCGATGTCCTCAATATCGACGTCACCGTCATCAAGCACGGCTGGCATGGCGATACAAGCAAGATGTTCTATGTGGGGACACCCACGACCAAGGGGCGAAGGGTCTCCGAAGTAGCCCATGAGGCCATGCTCCGGGGCATCAAGCAGGTCCGGCCCGGGGCCACCTTGGGGGATATCGGTCACGCTATTCAGACTTACGCGGAAGCGCAGCGCTGTAGCGTGGTTCGGGAGTACTGCGGGCATGGCATCGGGCGTGGCTTCCACGAAGACCCCCAAGTCATGCATTACGGTCGTCCCAGCGAAGGCCTAGCCCTCCAGGAAGGCATGGTTTTTACGATTGAACCCATGATTAATGCCGGTAAGCGCCACGTCAAACTGCTTCCCGATCAGTGGACCGTAGTAACCAAGGATCACAGTCCATCTGCCCAATGGGAGCATACCCTCGCTGTCACAGCCGAAGGCCATGAGATTCTCACCCAGCTTCCAGACGAGCCCATTTGAGTCCCACCCCTTGCCCCTCTACCGGTTGCCCCACCCCCACCGGATCTTTCTCAAGCCCTCTTTTACCCGGGAGCTTGCCGCTATCAGCCGAAAGCATCCCCCGCGTTCCGGTTGGGATCCCGCTCGGGAGGACTTCCGCCGTCTCTTCAGGGAGACCTACCACGACGGCTGGACCCGCCTTCGCCAACGGTTCGAGGCCGGTGCCAGTGGCTGGGAGATAGTTACCGGGCATGCCTTCCTTATCGATCGCTTGCTGGAACAGCTATGGCGAGTGCTGGCGACCTATCTGGAGCCGTTTCGCCGACGCACCCTCCTTAGCCTAGCAGCCGTCGGCGGCTACGGGCGGGCTCAG
>CAYVMM010000088.1:0-5732 GCA_964452535.1 uncultured Gammaproteobacteria bacterium
AGCCGCCATGCGCGTCCCACCCGAGGCCGAGCAGTGATCTGGCCGGGTGCCACCCTCGGCGTTCTGGGCGGGGGCCAGCTGGGCCGCATGTTTGCTCAGGCTGCTCAGGTCCTGGGCTATCGCGTCCTCGTCCTCGATCCTGGCGAATTCCCTCCAGCTGCCCAGGTTGCTGAAGGCCATTTGCGAGCTGCCTACGACGACACCGAGGCGCTCGCCGAACTCGCCCACTGCTGCGCGGCGGTTACAGTGGAGTTCGAAAATGTTCCCGCGGAAAGCCTCGCCTATCTTGAGGGTCGCTGTCGGCTAGCCCCCGGCCCCGAGGCCGTTGCCATTGTCCGCGATCGAATCCGCGAGAAGCGCTTCCTGCGCGAGCACGGCATCGCTACCGCCGAGTTTGCCGTCATCGAGGGAGCGGGGGATGTGGGACCGGCCATCGATCGGATCGGTGCGCCTGCTCGACTCAAGACCGCTACCTTGGGCTACGACGGCAAAGGCCAGGTGTCGGTGGGGGTAGCGGAGGAGGCCGAAGTGGCCTTCCGCGAGCTCGGCGGAGATCGGGGGGTACTGGAACAGGAGATCGACCTCGCCCAGGAACTCTCGGTGGTCCTCGCCCGAAGCCACGAGGGCAGTGTGACCCCTTTTCCCGTGGTGGAGAACATCCACCGGCACGGCATCCTTGACCGGAGCATCTTCCCAGCCCGGGTGACCTCGGATATCCGAGACGCGGCCAAGGGGCTCGCACAGCAAGTAGCGGGGGCCCTAGCCTATCAGGGCGTAATGGCAGTGGAGCTATTCCTAACCGAGACGGGGGGGTTGCTGGTCAACGAAATCGCACCCCGGCCCCACAACAGCGGCCACATCACCCTCGATGCTTGTTTCACCTCTCAGTTTGAGCAGCAGGTGCGCATGCTCTGCCGGTTACCCCCCGGCTCCTCCGGGTGCCTTTCTTCTGGCGCCATGCTCAACCTCTTAGGCGAGCGCTGGCACGCCGGCGAGCCCAATTGGCTCATCCCTTTGAACCACCCCACGGCCAAGCTGCATCTCTACGGCAAAGAGCCCACGCGAGCGGGCCGTAAGATGGGGCATATCAATATCCTCCAACCGGATGCTCAGGTCGCGGCAAGGGAGGTCTGGGCCATGGGGGAGGCAATGGACTGAAGGTGGAGAAATTGGTTTGGGATGAAAGGTGGGCTTGAGGGTGCCCATCAGAGCGTCGGCGCGGGTTGCGAGCAGGCAAAGGAGGGCTAGCCAACTGCCACGGCTCGCCGCTAGGCGAGCGTGTCCTTATCCTGAAGGGCTCCACTGACCCCTTGCAGGACCCGCATCGGACCAACGCGGCGCAATTTTTCCAGATCCGAGCGATCTCGAACCAAGAAACCGCCGGCAAAGCCTAGGGCATTGGTCATAACCCCCTGGAAGCGGACTCTTCGGCGAGGGATTAGCAGCATCCATTGACGGGTGCTCAGAAAATTATAGGGCGTATCCGATCGCTTCAGCCCCAGATAGGCCCGTAACCGGTAGAAACGATCTTCCAGCTCCCCAGGAGAGGAGGCGAGAATATCCGCTCGGCACGCCGCATGAGGGAAGGGGAAGGCGGCCCGAGTCGTTGGCTGCTCCGGCAGGGTCGCTGGATCTAAGAGAGTCTCCGTAGGGAGGCGAGGCCCCTGGCCGTTCAGGGGAAGGGGAACCAGCTGGATATGCTTGTGAGGTTGGCTGGCACCCGCGAGATGACCCGCATTATAGAAGCCCAGACCGTCAACCTCCCTTAGGGTTAGACGCAAGGCCTCGAAATCGGCAAGGGAGAGGGCGTTCTGTTGGTGTTCGTAGCTATGGGTAATGATCAGGAGATGATGCTTCAGAATGGGAAACTTATTCAGCATCCCATAGTGGGAAGGGGTGAGGCTGCCCAGATACAGGTCCGGATCGGGAACTGCGAAAGGATCGGCATTCTGGCCTGAGGCTTCCTGAGCCTGCTGCTCCCGAGCCTCTCGGATCTTTTCCTTGAGACTAGGCGCGATTCGCACTTGGAAATCGACTCCATCGTGGGGCACGATCTCACACTCGGTGGGGATTGGCTTGAGAGCTCCGGTTGCTAGGGCGCCCTCGGTGGCGTCACGGATTCGGTCCCAAAGGGTGCCGGGCGCCAAAAGATCAGTGGGCTCGATCATGAGTGCGCTTCGACCGCATTCTCGCCTTGGGAGACCGATCCTGGCCAGGGTGGGTCAGTCCAGGGTAAGAACGAGCTTACCGATCGTATGGCCCGCCTCCAGGGCCCGATGAGCGTCAGCCGCCTCCTCTAGAGAGAAGGTCTGTGCTACGTGGATACGCAGCCGGCCTTCGTCGATGAGATCGGAGCAGCGCTCTAGGATCCTTGTCTGATAGATGCGTGTCTCGGTTAGCCCAAAATACATGGGTGATAGCATCAGCTCTAGATGGACACCTTGGTTGCGCAGGCGTGCCTGAGTAAAGTCGACGCCGTTAGGCTGGAGTAAGGTTACACTCCGGCCATAGAAGCGCACTGCCGGGAAGCTGGCCTCCAGTACCTGAGGGCCAACGAGATCACAGGCCAGATCTACCCCACCTTTGTCGGTATTCTGCTGGATGGCCTCAACCCAATCCCTCTCGGTGTAGAGGAGGGTCTCGTTGGCCCCTAGCTTCGTAGCAATGCGAGCCTTCTCGTGGGAGCTTACGGTGGTTAGGATCCGAGCTCCCGCCTCTCGGGCGAGCTGAATAGCTATATGACCAACACCCCCCGCCCCGGCATGGATAAGCACCTGTTCATCCGCCTGGAGATTGCCGTGATCGAACAGGGATTCCCATGCTGTAAGGGCGACGAGAGGGATGGCCGCTGCCTCGGTGAAAGAAAGGGAGACCGGCTTGGCTGCTGCCCAGCGCTCATCGATCACCGTGTATTCGGCATAGCAGCCCGGTTCGATGCCGAGGCCACCATTGAAAAAGTAGACCTCGTCCCCCGCAGCGAAGCGGGTGCACCCACTTGCAGCCGATTCCACGACTCCTGCCCCATCGCAGCCAAGGATAACCGGCTCCCCCTCGGAACCGTAGGTCCCTCGGTTGCGCAGCTTGGTATCCAAGGGATTGACCCCGGCTGCCCGGAGGCGAACGACTAAATCCCGTTCTTCGGTAGGAGCCGGTTTGGGAAGCTCTCGTGTCTCCAGGACCTCCGGTCCGCCCGGTTGGGGCATGACGACTGCTTTCATTGTATTCCCTCTGCGATGGTGGCCGACGATAGCGGATTCCCGGACCCATTCGGATCGGCCCACAGCCCGGGACCCATGCTGACGGGCTGTCGAGATAGGGCCTTTCTTCAGTCGATCTCTGGCACGGGAGCTTCAGCCAATTCCTAAGCCAGATGGCGATGGCTGCCGATGAAGGCCCGCGGGTGTCCACCACGCTGGGCCGGGCTGCGGCTGTTGTATTAGGCGGCGGAGTGCTGGCGCCGGATACGGATACTGTCCGCTAGCTCATCGAGGAGCGCCGCGCTCATCTCCCAACCGATGCACGGATCGGTGATGCTTTGGCCGTAGGTGAGCTCGTTCCCGCGCTGGAGTGTCTGGCTTCCGGCGACGAGGTGGCTTTCCAGCATGATTCCGATCAGTCGCTTTTCGCCTTCGCTAATGCGAGCGGCGAGTTCGCGGCAGACCTCCGTCTGGCGGACAGGATCCTTGCCGCTGTTGGAGTGGCTGCAGTCCACCATCATCTGCGCTGATAACCCGGCCTGATGGAGAAGGGTCTCTGCCTTATCGAAATGGGCAACATCGTAGTTCGGTCCACTTGAGCCCCCGCGTAGGATCAAGTGGCAGTTGGGATTGCCCAGGGTGGTGAAGATCGCTGAATGCCCCTCCTTGGTCAGGGATAAGAAGTGATGGGGGTGAGCTGCTGATCGGATGGCGTCTACCGGAGCCTTGAGGCCGCCGTCGGTACCGTTCTTGATACCGACCGGGCAAGAAAGGCCCGATGCCAGTTGGCGGTGGACTTGGCTCTCCACGGTTCGCGCGCCAATGGCGCCCCAGCTTACCAGATCGTCGATATACTGCGGCACCACGAGCTCCAGGAACTCGGTGCCAGTGGGAAGGCCCCCTTCGGCGAGCTCGCGCAGGAGTTGGCGTGCGATGCGAAGTCCGTCATTGATGCGGAAGCTTTCGTCGAGTCCCGGATCGTTAATTAGCCCCTTCCAACCCACAGTGGTTCGGGGTTTCTCGAAGTAGACCCGCATGACCAGGAGCAATTCGTCCTGGTGGCGCTCCGCCTCCCTCTGGAGTCGGCTGGCGTAGTCGAGGGCCGCCTCGGGATCATGGATAGAGCAAGGACCGATCACCACCAGGAGTCGATCATCCTCGCCGTTTAATATGGCCTGGATAGCGGAGCGAGCTGCTTCCACATGGGCTGCGCCCTGTTCTGAAAGGGGGATCTGCCGGTGCAGCTCAGCCGGGGAAATCACTTCGTGGACGGAGCTCAGTCGCAGGTCTTCGGTTTGATGCTTCAAGATAGGGGACCGTCTTATCAGGGATTAGCCGGGATCGATTGAGCCCTTCTGTGTCACAAGGGGGTAGAAAGATCCACTTTAAACTAGGGTACGATAACATGACGCCTGTGGAATGCACGAGCAAGCTACCAGGCCTTTGTCCTTGAAATTCAACCGATCAGTAAGGAGGGGCAACCATGACCTTGAAGCGCCAGTTGGATCAGGATTTCCAAGAGCGGAGCAACTGGATCCTCCGGAGACAATCTGGCATTCCTAACAATCGTCGACTCTGGGTATGCGCGTGCATGGACGAGCGTCTGCCGGTGGACCGGGCCCTCGGCATTCGCGGGGATGAGGGCGATGCGCATGTCTTTCGCAATGCCGGAGGGGTCATCACCGACGATGCCATTCGCTCCGCCATGCTGACCTGCCATTTCTTTGGTACCGAGGAGATTGTCATCGTTAATCATACCGAATGCGGGATGATGGCGGCTCACACCGAGACCCTTGTGCAAGCCTTCAGGGACAAGGGGATCGATACCGAGAATGTCCAGCTTGATCCGGAAGTGCCAGAGCTTAAGCTAGAGGCTGGGGCCTTTGGCAAGTGGATCCGGATGTTTGACCAGCAGTCGGTGGATGCCATCTGTGCTGCTCAGGTCGAATATGTCCGGAATCATCCCTTGATCCCGAATCACGTAACCGTCAGCGGTTGGATCTGGGAGGTGGATACTGGCCACCTTCGCCCGCCGCATCAGCGCCTTTCGGAAAAGGTCAACAGTGCTAAGGAAATGGGTGCCAAATAAGCGAGGATCCTGGGTCCCCTGCGGGCCCGGGCTTGCCCTGAAATCCTACTCTAAATGGCTTAGCCATTTACTTATAATCTTGCTACTTCCATAACAACTCGCTTTATGGATAAAAAGTCCTTTTAAATAAGGAGATACAATGGACAACAAACGCCATTGGCTACCACCATAGGCCCGTCCATACTGTGACAGTAGTGTGTCACCTTAGGATGGGCCATGCCGACGCTAACTGATAAGACCATCCAAGCGCTGGACCCTCCCATCACGGGGCGCCGGCTGGTCTTCGGCGACCACCGCGAGGCCCCACGCGGTTTCGGGATCCGGATCAATTCGGGTGGAAAGCGTGCCTTCGTTCTCCGCTATAAGGCTGGCGGGGCCGGCACGTTCAATGTGTCGGGTAGAAGGGCCGGTCTCCCGACCCAACCCCCACAGAGCCCCTCATGCAG
>CAYVMM010000089.1:0-5706 GCA_964452535.1 uncultured Gammaproteobacteria bacterium
CAAACGGCTGGCCGGTCCTCACGGCGGCCAGAGAGGCCGGAGCCACGATGGATCGGAGGCTCGGCATGGTCGGTAATCGAGCCGCCCGGATGGCTTGACCAGTGGGTCCCGCTACTAGGCGATATCGACGACTGGGGCACCCGCTTTGGAGGTTGCTTAGCGATGCGGGCCCGGTCATTCCGAGTGCTAGCAGGGTAGCTCAGCGACAAGGGGGCTGTCTTGGTCCGCTCTGGGTGAGCTGGTCCCTCTGGTGTGAGCTAGGCGGGCGATGGGCACTAGAGCCGCTTCCAGCGTCAGCCGACAAGCCCCCAGGCTCGGTATGGGCTTGCTAGGCCGGGTCCGGCGTTAAGGAGAGAGCCTATGGAAGTGGCAACCTGTTTATTGCAGGCAGGGAAAGTCTCCCAACCCGATCTTCAGAAGGCGAGGCAGCTCCAGCAAGAGACCGCCGAATCTTTGCAGACTCTCTTGGTTCGGGTGGGTAGGGTCTCTGAGTCGGACATGGCCCAAGCCTTAGCCGAGAGCCATGGCCTCCTTTTGGCTACCGAGGTCGAGTACCCGGATTTTCCCCTCCTGGAGGACGCGGTTTCGCCCAAATTTCTCAAGCAGACTCGAGCGCTCCCGCTTGCCAAGACGGACGCTGGGGTAGTGGTTGCCATGGCCGACCCCGGTGATACCCAGACGATAAAGGCCTTGCGGTTGGCTACCGGTCAGGCGATCCAAGTTCGCGTGGGGCTACCGTCCGAGATCGACCGTGCCTATGAGCGACTCTACGGTGGCGGACGCGACCAGCTAGAGCAAATCGTGGACTCGGTGGACGAAACCGAGCTCGCCACGGACGAGCGAGAAGATATTGATCAGCTCCGAGATTTGGCGAGCGAGGCCCCGGTGATCCGCATGGTCAATCTCATGATCTTCCGAGCAGTGGATGCTCGGGCCTCTGACGTCCACGTAGAGCCCTTTTCAGACATCCTGAAAGTCCGTTACCGGATTGATGGGGTCATGCACGAAATGGAGGCCCCACCGACCCGATTTGCTGCCGCGGTGATTTCCCGAATCAAGCTCATGGCCGAGCTCGACATTGCCGAGCGGCGGGTTCCCCAGGACGGTCGGATGCGGATCCGGGTTAAAGATCGTGACATTGATCTGCGTATTGCCACCGTGCCAACGGTCCATGGGGAGAGCGTGGAGATGCGGATCTTGGATCGAGGCGACGTGGCTTTGGATTTCGCTGAGTTGGGTTTCTCAGGCCATCTCCATGCGCGTTTCCAGGGATTGCTGGATCTCCCGAACGGGATCCTTCTCGTAACGGGGCCCACGGGGAGCGGCAAGACCACCACGTTGTATGCGGCGCTTCAGCAGCTCAATACGCCAGACCGCAAGATCCTGACTGTCGAAGATCCGGTGGAGTATCAGCTGGAAGGGGTGAATCAGATCCAGGTTAAGCCTCAAGTGAATCTCACCTTTGCTAACGCCTTGCGTGCCATTGTGCGACAGGATCCGGATGTGATCATGGTGGGAGAAATGCGGGATCTGGAGACCGCCGGTATCGCAGTCCAGTCCGCGCTGACCGGTCATACCGTCCTCTCCACCTTGCATACTAACGACGCGGCTAGCGGGGTGACCCGCCTTCTGGACATGGGGGTAGAGGATTACCTTCTTGGCTCCACCATCAATGGGATCTTGGCGCAACGGCTGGTGCGTCAGCTCTGCCCTCAATGCAAGGAGCCGTATTCTCCCCCATCCGATAGGGCTGCTGAGATGGGGATTTCGGAAGCGGAGTTACCGCGGATCCTTTACCAGCCTTATGGTTGTCGGGTCTGTGCCGGTACGGGGTTCTTTGGCCGGATCCTTATTGGCGAGAGCTTGATCGTAAGCCCCTCGGTGCGTCGTTTGATCCTGGATCGAGCGGAGTCGGGGGATATTGAGCGCCAGGCTCGGCATGAAGGGATGATCACGATGTTCGAGGAAGGGGTGGCCAAAGTGGAGGCCGGAGTCACCACGCTCGAGGAAGTGCTCCGAGTAACGCGAGCGACCACCAATGCCGAGATACCGCTATAAAGCAGCGGCCCTCTCCGGAGAGATCCGCGAAGGCGAGCTTCAGGCTGCTCATCAGCAGGAGGCTGTCAACCACCTCCAAAGCCAAGGGCTGACCCCGATCCGGGTTGAGGAGGGCCGGGGCCCTATCGAAAGCGAATCAAGGGGAAGCTGGAATATTCCCCTCGGGCGGCATCGGCAGTCGGTGGATCAAGGAGCCTTGCGGCAGATCACTGTTGGGCTGACCCGGCTACTCCGATCCGGAATCCCGTTGGAACGAGCCCTAACCATTCTGCTTGAGACCATGGACGCCGCTCCGAGCCGGGAGCTCCTTCAGGCCCTGCTCTTGGAGGTCCGGGAAGGAGCGAGCCTCGCGGAAGCCCTGGAACAGCGGGAGGCAATTTTTCCGGCCTTCTATACCGGAATGGTCCGGGCCGGAGAAGAGGGCGGAGACTTGGCCCGGGCTCTAGGGCAGGTGGCCGAATACCAGGAACGGATTCGGAAGCTACGGGAGTCGGTAATCGCCAGCCTAATCTATCCGACCATTTTGTTGGTCGTCGCTGTACTTTCCCTGATTCTATTACTTGCCTATGTTGTTCCTCAGTTCCAGGAGCTCTTCCAGAGCGCGGGTCAGAGCCTGCCACTGGTGACCCGGGTTGTTATGGCCGTTGGTACAGGAATCCAGTCTTATGGGTGGGCCGGGCTCTTGGGCCTATTGGGCCTCCTCATAGCGCTACGCCAAGCCATGAGGACGAATGGGGGCCGGTACCGCATCGATCGGTTTTTGATCCGAATGCCGGGAATAGGCCCCCTTGTTGTGAATGGGGAGACGGCCCGCCTTGCCCGGACTTTAAGCCTCCTCTTAACCAATGGGGTCCCCCTACTTCGGGCCCTCCGGATTGCCCAGGATTCGGTGGGTAACCGTGTGCTGCGCCAAGGGCTGGCCCAAGCAAGCGAACGTGTGCGATCGGGAGCTTCCCTAAGTGCCGCCCTTCAGGAGATCGCGGTTCTGCCGCCCTTGGCCGTCCAGATGGCCCGGGTAGGGGAAGAATCGGGGCACTTGGCCTCCATGCTAGGCCAAGTAGCGGACTCCCTCGATGAGGAGACTCAGGAGGGGATCAATCGAGCCCTTGCCTTATTGGAGCCTGCCCTGATACTGGGTTTGGGGGTGCTGGTAGGGGGCGTTATTCTGTCCATTTTGGTGGCCATTCTGGGAATGAATCAGCTAGCGGTTTAGGTCCCGCTGGGGCTTTGCCGAAGAGGTAGCGAACTTGTGAACAATAGCCAAGGACAAGCGAGGGCAGCTCGGGGATTCACATTGATTGAGCTCCTGGTCGTGTTGGTCATACTGGGCCTATTGGCGAGCTTGGTAGGACCTCAATTGATAGGCCGACTCGGGCAGGCCAAGTCCGACACTGCCAAGCTTCAGATCGAGCAATTGAGTTCGGCTTTGGATGTGTACAAGTTGGATGTTGGCCAATACCCCACGGAAGAGCAGGGACTAAAAGCCCTTGTGGAAAAACCTCGGGGTGTGGGCCACTGGAATGGCCCCTACCTGGAGGAGGACGAAGTCCCCCAGGACCCTTGGGGGCATCCTTACCATTATGAGTATCCGGGGGAGCATGGTCGATACGATCTCTATTCGCTGGGGTCGGACAATGCCCGGGGGGGAACCGGTGAGGATGCCGATCTGGGGAGCTGGGAATAGCCAGGAAGAAACGGCCTTCCTCGGATTTACTCTCCTAGAGCTCCTGGTTGTCATCGTTCTAGTCGGACTGCTGGTTAGCCTGGTCCCTCCGCGGCTTTCAGGGGCCTTCTCCTCCGCGCAGATTCGGGCCACCGTCCGTGAGCTCGTGGCCACTTTGCGGCTTGCTCGGGGGCAGGCGATCCACCAGGGGCAACCGGTAACCTGCTTCCTGGATCTAGAGCAGAAACGATTTGGTCTGCGAGGCCGGGCGAAGCAACACGAGCTTCCGGATAACCTCCGAGTTCGGCTGACCACTGCCCGCTCTACTTTGAAGAACGACGGGAGCGTGGGCATTCGTTTCATGCCGGATGGCACGGCGACTGGCGGCGAGATTGTCTTGCAACGGGAAGATCAGCGATACGTTATCCATGTGGATTGGATCACTGGACGGGTCCGGGTGCGCTAGCTCGACCTCGGGATTGACCCTTTTGGAAGTCCTGGTGGCCTTAACCGTTCTTGGCCTTTCGTTGGGACTTGTGCTCAAAATCTTCTCAAGTGGTCTGGCCGGGGCCACAAGATCAAAGCGGCACAGCCAAGCGGTCCTGGTAGCGGAGTCCCAGTTGGCCCGGGTGGGCAGCGAGATTCCCCTGCGAAGGGGGGAGCGCTCCGGTCAGTGGCAGGACAACCATCGATGGCGAATTCGGATCCGTGAAGCGGAACCCCAATCAAATCGGGGCTCCTCCTACCAACTCTACCGAGTCGGGGTGTCGGTTAGCTGGAAGGCACAAAGCCGACGTCGCACCTTCCGTTTACAGACCCTGCGATTGGGAGGGGTTGAGGCCAGGATGGAATGAGGGCCCTCAATCGGCTTGCCGTTTTTGAGTGGCTCAAGCGCGATTCCCAGGGGTTTACGCTGTTGGAGCTCATCGTCGCTTTGACCCTAATGGGGATGGTTCTGGGGCTCGTATTTGGCGGATTTCATTTGATCAGCCGGAACTTGGCCAGGGGAAGGGCCCAACTGGAGCGAACCAACGAGATGCGGGCAGTTACCAGTTTCCTTCGTCAGAGCCTGCGGGGCCAGCGGGATGTTGAGGAGAGGGGAGGCGGAGGCCGGAAACGCGCCTTCTCAGGATCGCCCCACCGGCTTCGGTTCGTGGCCCCCCTGTTCCTCCAGCAAGCAATGAGCGGCCTTTATGAAATCCGCTTCCGCTGGACAGGTGACCGGCTCCTGATGGATTGGCGCCCCTTTCGGCCCAACCTTGAGAATCGCCCGCCTTTCCAGCATCGCTTGGTCAGTGCCCAGATAACCGCTTGCTCCTTCCGTTATTACGGACGCCGGGAATCGGGGAGGCAAGCGGCCTGGCATCCCAGCTGGGATCGTCCCCAACGGATTCCGCAGGCCGTCCGAATCGCGCTGTCGGGAGAGAAGATGCCTTGGCCCCCCCTGATTGTGCGCCTCAGCACCGCGGAGTGAGCTCCCTCCGCTTGCACCCGAGGGAGACGGGCGAGCGGGGGGAGGAGCAGGGAGTCGTCTTGGTCGTGGTCCTGTGGATCATGGCCTTCCTTGCCGTACTGGTCAGCAGTTTTGCCTATTCCACCCAGGTTGGACTCCGCCTAGCTCACCAAAAGGCGGCCCAAGCTGAGGCCCGAGCCGTGGCCCAGGGCGCCTTGGCCTATGCGGTTTACAGCCTAACACGGCCTCCTAACCAACGCTCGATTCCGCCGGACGGGAGTCCGATCAAGCGCTCCCTTGAGGGAGGCCAAGCGCGTATCTCGGCGACGAACCTAGCCGGTTTGGTTAAGCTTCACGCGGTGCCACGTGCACTTTTGATGCGGCTCTTGGCACGCCTGGGGATCGAACCCGAGCGGCGGCAACGCACCTCTACGACGACGCCGCGCTCGTCGGCACCCTTGACGGGCCGGCCGCGGTCGTCACCCACTGCCCGGAGCCGGTGACCGACCGCGTCCTCGACGCGCTGGGCGTC
>CAYVMM010000090.1:0-5695 GCA_964452535.1 uncultured Gammaproteobacteria bacterium
GACGAAAGTCCGGCTGCTCACCGACTACGCGGCCCGTCGCCGTAGAGGGATCCCCGATCCTTACCAGGCGGAAGCGGCTGCCTTTGAACGGGCGCTCGATCTCATCGAGGAGGCCGTCGATGGAGTGATTGCAGCCCTGCGTCGGGAGCCCGAGAAGCGGTAGGGGCGCCCAACAAGGGCTCGCCCGGAGCGGATCTCCCGTTACCAGGCCGTCGCACCTTGGCAAAACGTTCGTTTCCCTTAGTAAGGCTCGATGCGAGTACCCAGAACCTGCAAGAATTGGCGGAGCCACTCGGAATGGGCGGGCCAAGCGGGAGAGGTGACCAGGTTCCCATCCGTATAGGCCTCATCCATGGGGAGGTCCTGATATTCCCCGCCGGCCATGTTGACTTCCGGTCCCACCGTAGGATAGGCAGAGGCCTTCCGACCTTCCAGCACCCCCGCGGTCGCCAGGATCTGCAGCCCATGACAAAGGGCGGCCACCGGCTTTTGCTGGGCAAAGAAGTGGCGGACAAGCTCAAGGACCGGCGGCTCTAGCCGGAGGTACTCGGGGGCCCGTCCCCCGGAGACCACCAGACCATCGTAGTCTTCGCCGCGAACGTCGGCGAAGTTGGCGTTGAGGGTGAAATGATGGCCGGTTTTTTCGGTGTAGGTTTGATCGCCTTCGAAGTCATGGATGGCGGTTCGGATGCGGTCCTCCTTGGCCTTGCCGGGGCAAACCGCGTCCACTCGGTGTCCCGCCATCTGCAGGGCCTGGAAAGGGACCATGATCTCGTAATCTTCTCCGAAATCGCCGACTAGCTGGAGCAGTTGTTTGGCCATTGGGATCCCTCCGGTAGTGAATCAAGGAGCCGACCTTCGCATTGGTCCGCACCCTATTCTAGGGGGTCGCTCTCGTTACGATAAGCGGGGGATAGCTTTTGTCATGGGGCTTTGTCTTACTGAGGCGGCCAGCCATGTGTGGCATAATATTTCACCTTTATCGCTTACTACCGAGCCGATTCCCTATCCAGCCAGGGAGCAGTTGATGCCGGAGCCGATGAGGCCTCACGAATGGATTCAGGATCTCCGCCGGCGCATCGGCGAGCTCAGGAGCCATCTTTGACGTTGATCGGCTCAAAGAGCGGATCGAGGAGCTAGAGCACGAGCTGGCAGCCCCCGGCCTCTGGGATGATCCGGAACGGGCCCAGCAGCTTAGCCAGGAATACCATCGCCTGAAGGGCCACGTGGAGCCCTTGGAAGGGCTGGCCCATGAAATCGAGTCGGCGGAGGGCCTCTTGGAGCTCGCCGAGTCGGAAGACGATGCGGCGACCCGGGCCGCAGTCCGAAGCGATCTCCAAGGGATCGAAGACCGGGTCCAGGATCTCGAGCTTCAGCGAATGTTCTCCGGGGAAATGGATGCCGGCAACGCGTATCTGGAGGTCCAGGCAGGGGCCGGTGGGACGGAGGCCCAGGATTGGGCCGAGATGCTCCTCCGGATGTATCTGCGCTGGAGCGAAAGCAAGGGATTCGCCACGGCGATTGTGGAGCTGACCCCGGGCGAGGAGGCTGGCATCAAGAGCACGACGGTCAAGGTTGAGGGGAGCTACGCCTACGGTCGGCTTAAGGTAGAATCGGGCGTTCATCGGCTGGTGCGCAAGTCCCCCTTCGATTCCGGTGGACGACGTCATACCTCCTTTGCCTCGGTCCATGTCTACCCTGAGGTGGATGACTCCATTGAGGTGACGGTTTCCCCAGAAGAGGTTCGAACCGACACCTATCGGGCTAGTGGCGCCGGCGGTCAGCATGTCAACAAGACGGACTCGGCGGTGCGCCTGACCCATATTCCCACCGGGATCGTAGTCCAGTGCCAGAGCTCGCGCTCGCAGCATTCCAACCGAGCCGAGGCCTGGCGGGTCTTGCGGGCGCGGCTTTACGAGCAGGAGCTGGAGAGGCAGCGTGCAAGGCAGGCGGCTGAGGCCGCAGAGAAGGACGAAATCGGCTGGGGGAATCAGATTCGCTCTTACGTGCTGGACCAGAATCGCATCAAAGACTTGCGTACCGGCGTGGAGATTGGCAATACCCAAGCAGTCCTCGATGGGGTACTTGATCCCTTCATTGAGGCCGCGCTGAAACAGGGGGTGGGATCGGCCGCCTCCGGGGACAGGAAACCTGGCCTGTGAGTGACGAGGAAAACGAGCAGATCCGGCAACGCCGGGCCAAGCTGGCTGCCTGGCGAGAGCAGGGGGAGGTCTTCCCTAACGATTTCCGCCGCAGCCATTGGGCGCGGGAGATCCACGAGCGCTTTGGCGAGCTGGAGGCCGAGACCCTGCAAGCGGAACCGCAGCGGGTTCGCGTGTCTGGCCGGATGATGGCCAAGCGAGTGATGGGAAAGGCGAGCTTCGCCCACCTGGGGGACGGCTCCGATGCGTGGATCCAGCTCTTTGTTACCCGGGACGCTCTGTCCGAGGGGCAATACAACACCGGCTTCAAGAAATGGGATGTGGGCGACATTGTGGGGGCTGGCGGGACCCTCTTCCGGACGAAGACGGGCGAGCTAACTGTCCATGTGGATGAGATCCGCCTGCTGACCAAGTCGCTTCGCCCCCTGCCGGAGAAATGGCACGGGCTGGTTGATGAGGAGCTCCGTCATCGACGGCGGTATGTGGATCTCATCGTCAATCCCGAGACCCGAGCCACCTTCCGGATCCGCTCCCACTTGGTCCGAGCCCTCCGAGCTTTTCTAGAGGGGCAAGGCTTCCTGGAAGTCGAAACCCCCATGATGCAGCCTATTCCAGGCGGCGCCACTGCCCGGCCCTTTGTGACCCACCACAACGCCCTCGAACGGGATCTGTACCTGCGGGTGGCTCCGGAGCTCTATCTCAAGCGGCTGGTGGTGGGAGGGTTCGAGCGGATCTTCGAGCTCAACCGGAGCTTTCGCAATGAGGGGGTATCTACTCGGCATAATCCCGAATTCACCATGCTTGAGCTCTACCGAGCCTATGCCGATTTTGCTGACCTGATGGCTCTCATCGAGGGGATGACCCGTGAGGTGGCGGTCCAGGTGCTGGGTACGCCTGTGCTGACCTATCAAGGGGTTTCTTTCGATTTAGGTCGCCCCTACCGGCGGTTGTCCCTGGAGGAGGCCATTCTCGAGCACAATGAGGACTTGAGCACCAAGGGGCTTCGGCAGCCTGAGACCCTCCGTCAATTCCTCCGCAGCCGGGATGTCGATCCCCCCGCGGATTGGGGCTGGGGATCCCTGCTGGTGGAAGTTTTCGAGCGAACCGTGGAAGACCGACTTATTGAACCGACCTTTGTGACCCACTTCCCGACGGAGGTTAGCCCCCTGGCCCGAGCCTGCCCGGAAGACCCCGAATTGGTGGAGCGCTTTGAGCTTTTCCTGGGGGGGCAAGAAGTGGGCAATGGCTTCTCCGAGCTGAACGATCCCGAGGACCAAGCAGCCCGCTTTAAGGTGCAGGCCGTCCAGAAGGCCGGCGGCAATGAAGAGGCCATGCACTACGATGCGGACTACGTTCGGGCGCTGGAGTACGGTCTGCCTCCCACCGCTGGGGCTGGGCTTGGGATCGATCGCCTTACCATGCTCTTGGCCGATCGGGCCTCCATTCGTGAGGTCATCCTCTTTCCCCACATGCGCTCTAACGAGGAGCCAGACTGATCTCAGTCTCGGCGTTCAGGAAGCGAAGGTAGCCGGTGCGACCCTTTGAGCTCTTCCTTGGTCTGCGCTATCTGCGCGCCAGTCGCCGTAGCGGGTTCCTGAGCCTCATTACCCTAATCTCGACACTGGGCATCACCCTCGGCGTGGCCGCCCTGATCACCGTTATGTCGGTGATGAATGGCTTCCAAGACGAGGTACGGAACCGGCTACTGGGGATCACCAGTCACATCACTGTCTCCGCTTACGGGGGATTGGGAGAGGCGTGGCGGCCGATCCTCAAAGAGGCCCGGCGCCTGAATCCAGTCCAGGCCGGGGCGCCGTTTGTCCGCCAGCAGGGCATGCTTAGTCGGGCAGGGACGGTAAGCGGCGTGTCGATACGGGGCATCCTTCCCGCTTGGGAGCCCAAGGTGAGTGAGCTCCTGGAGGAGCTAGAGCGGGGCGAACTATCCCAGCTCGCCCCGGGGCAATACGGACTGATCATCGGTACGGACCTGGCAGACAAGCTGGGAGTGGGACTCGGAGATCGGGTCACGGTGGTGGCACCGCAGGGTCAAATTACGCCGGCGGGAAGACTCCCCCGGTTCAAGCAGTTCACCCTGGTGGGCCTCTTCGACGCCGGGATGCGCAAATACAATTTGGGCTTGGCCTACGGACACTTGGCCGATATCCAGAAGCTCTACCGGATGGGCAACACCATTACGGGGGTTAGGTTAAGCCTGCAGGAGCCCCTCCAGGCCCCCCAGGTTGCAAAGCGCCTCCGCGAGCGATTGGGAGGACCCTACTTTGTCAGCGACTGGACCCAGCGCAACCAAAACTTCTTCCGGGCGCTGCAGACCGAGAAGGTCGCCATGTTCGTCATCCTGTCCTTGGTGGTAGTGGTGGCAGCGTTCAATATCGTTTCCAGTCTGATCATGCTAGTCAATGAGAAGCGTAACGACATCGCCATTCTCCAGACCCTTGGGGCCTCTTCTGGTCATATTACGGCGATCTTCATGCTCCAGGGACTCCTGATCGGCCTGATCGGAATCCTGATAGGTGTCGGTGGCGGAGTGGTCCTGGCCCTGAATGTGGGCGCATTGATGGAGTGGCTGGAAGGTATCCTCCAGACCCAGCTGCTTCCTGCCGATGTCTACCCCGTGAGCCATCTGCCCTCCAAGCTGGAATGGCACGATGTGGCCTGGATAAGCGGGGCAGCCCTGATCCTGAGCTTTTTGGCGACCATCTATCCGGCTCGGAAAGCGGCGGCTACCGATCCAGTCGAAGTCCTGCGCCATGAGTGAGCCCGTTCTGGAGGCCATCGACCTGGAGCGGCGATTCCAGGATGGGAATCACGAGATCCGTGTCCTGTGCGGGGTTACCCTCACCGTCCAAGAAGGTGCCTTGGTGGCGGTAGTGGGATCCTCGGGGTCCGGGAAGAGCACGCTGCTTCATCTCTTAGGGGGCCTGGACGGGGCTAGCGGGGGGCGAGTATTGGTGGGTGGACGGGATTGGGCCACCCTAGGTGATCGGGCTCGCGGCCGGCTGCGCAACCGGGCGCTGGGGTTCGTCTACCAGTTCCACCACCTGATGCCGGAATTCAACGCCGTTGAGAATGTGGCTATGCCCCTGTTGATTCGTCGGGAAGGGCTCCACCAAGCCACTAAGCGGGCCCGTGAAGCCCTGGAGTGGGTGGATCTGGAGGGGCGGTTCCATCACCGGCCCAGTGAGCTCTCCGGGGGAGAGCGGCAGAGGACGGCAGTAGCCCGGGCGATCGTTACCCGACCCCGTTTGTTGCTCGCCGACGAGCCGACGGGCAACCTGGACCCAGTGACAGGGGAACGGATCCATGAGCTCCTTCTGGCCTTGAACCGGGATCTGGGGACCGCCTTGGTGGTGGTGACCCATGATCTGGAGCTGGCCAGTCACATGGCCCAACGTTATCGCTTGATCGAAGGCCAGCTGCGACCCGACTGATCCGGCCCGTTCAGGCACGGGCCCAACTTGCTAGGGCCTGTCTGCAAACTCCTCTAACCATGTTATAGTCTTCGTATGATGCGA
>CAYVMM010000091.1:0-5692 GCA_964452535.1 uncultured Gammaproteobacteria bacterium
AGATGGACGCGCTCATGCGCTCGGTGGTCAACCAGTTCGAGCAGTACGTCAAGCTCTCCAAGAAGACGCCCCCTGAGGTCCTGACCAGCCTTTCCTCTATTGAGGACCCGGCGCGCCTTGCCGATACCATCGCTGCGCACCTTTCCCTCAAGGTGGAGGAGAAGCAGGAGATCTTGGAGATGGAGGATCTCCGCGAGCGGCTCGAGCATCTGTATACCCTCATGGAGTCGGAGATCGATCTCCTCCAAGTCGAGAAGCGCATCCGCGGTCGGGTTAAGTCCCAGATGGAGAAGTCCCAGCGGGAGTACTATCTGAATGAGCAGATGAAGGCCATCCAGAAGGAGCTGGGCGAGCTGGAGGATGGCAGCAACGAGGCGGATGAGCTTGAGGAAAAGATCGCCAAGGCGGGCATGCCGAAGGAAGTCCGCGAGAAGGCGGAGAAGGAGCTCAAGAAGCTGCGCATGATGAGTCCCATGTCCGCCGAGGCCACTGTGGTCCGCAATTATATTGATTGGTTGGTGGCGGTGCCGTGGAAGAAGAAGACCCGCGTGACGCGGGATCTCAAGAAGGCCCAGCGGATCCTCGACGAGGACCACTATGGGCTGGAAAAGATCAAAGAGCGGATCCTGGAGTATTTGGCGGTCCAGCAGCGCTCGAAGAAGCTCAAGGGGCCGATCCTGTGCTTTGTGGGTCCGCCTGGGGTGGGTAAGACCTCTTTGGGGCAATCCATTGCCCGCGCTACCAATCGTCAATTCATCCGTATGAGCCTGGGCGGTGTGCGCGATGAGGCTGAGATCCGCGGTCATCGGCGGACCTATATCGGCGCCCTGCCGGGCAAGATCGTCCAGAATCTGGCCAAGGCAGGCAAGCGTAACCCCCTCATGCTATTGGACGAAGTGGACAAGATGGGCATGGACTTCCGGGGCGATCCGGCTTCTGCCTTGTTGGAGGTGCTAGATCCCGAGCAGAACCATCACTTTCAGGATCACTATCTGGAAGCCGAAGTGGATCTCTCCCAAGTGATGTTCATTACGACGGCCAACAGTATGAATATCCCGCCGGCGTTGCTGGATCGCATGGAGATCATCCAGCTGCCCGGCTATACCGAGGAGGAAAAGATCCATATCGCAGAGCGTTACTTGCTGCCCAAGCAGCGGGAGGCCAATGGCCTCAAAGCGGGGGAGCTCCATGTCTCGCGCAACGCGGTGCTGGATATCGTCCGGCGCTACACGCGGGAGGCCGGTGTCCGGAATCTGGAGCGAGAGCTGGGGACCCTCTGCCGCAAGGCCACCAAAGAGCTCCTGACCCATCCCCAGCGGGGGCCCATGCAGATTACCCAGCGCAACCTGGAAAAATTCCTCGGGGTGCCGCGCTACCGCTATGGGCTGGCAGAGGAAAAGAGCCAGGTGGGAGCTGCCACAGGCCTGGCTTGGACCGAAGTCGGCGGGGACATCTTGACCATCGAGGCCACCGTCGTTCCGGGGAAGGGCAAGCAAACCTTTACGGGCAGCCTGGGGGATGTCATGCAGGAGTCCATCCAGGCGGCTATGACGGTAGTGCGCGCGCGATCCCGGTGGCTGGGGCTGGAGCAGGATTTCTATCAGAAGAACGACGTCCACGTGCATGTGCCCGAAGGGGCCACCCCAAAGGATGGGCCCTCGGCGGGTATTGGCATGTGTACGGCTATCATCTCTGCCTTCACGGGGATCCCTGTCAAGGCGGATGTGGGCATGACCGGGGAGCTTACCCTTCGTGGCACGGTCCTGCCCGTGGGTGGGCTCAAAGAGAAGCTTCTGGCAGCCCGGCGCAGTGGCCTTAAAAAGGTGATCATCCCTAAGGAGAACGAGAAGGATCTCACCGAGATCCCGGATAAGATCAAGGCGCCCCTGAGCATCCATACCGTGGAGACGGTGGATCAGGTGCTGGAGCTAGCCTTGGAGTACATGCCCGAGTCCCTTCCCAGTCCCGGCGCAGCCGGCAAGGAAGAGGAAAGGAGCAAGGTAGGGGATCGGCCGACTGCCCATTAGCCGGGGTTCCTTTCGGGATAAATGGAGGCTTATAATAGCCGATCCGGATTAAGGGCGGGCTTAGTCAGCTGTTCGTAATGACCGACTAAGTTGTCAGGATGCAAAGATGAACCGGGCCCATCTTTGAATGGGCCCGTTGCTTTATTGAGCTGGCTGGCTCCCGCTGTTATGTTGCCCGCTATCTTGGTCGGGGAGGTTGCGGACCCAGTCTGGGGGCGATGCTCGGAAGCCGGAGCAATAATCGGCGACGAGGGTTTGTACCAGGATTGGGTTTTTTGGCACCAGACGATAAGGGACCTACTGTGAATAAGACGGAGCTGATCGAGAAAGTGGCAAAAGAGGCCGATCTTTCCAAAGCGGCTGCGGGCCGGGCGGTCAATGCCGTATTTGACGGGATTTCCTCCGCCCTGTCCAAGGGGGAGGAGGTAGCCATTGTCGGCTTCGGCACCTTTTCCGTTTCTGATCGTCCGGCGCGCCAAGGCCGGAACCCGCAAACCGGGCAGCCGATCCAAATCGATGCTACCCGCGTGCCCAAGTTCAAGGCAGGGAAGAACCTGAAGGAATCGGTAAAATAGCTCCCGACATGGGAGTCCTGAGGGAGGTAAAAGAGCTAGCAAGCGAGCTTGGGGCGTCGGGTCTTAGGCCTTGTATTGCTTGCGGGGATCCGTTACCATGTTAGCTTCGCACTCTACAGCGGGGCGGTAGCTCAGTTGGTTAGAGCGCTGGCCTGTCACGCCAGAGGCCGCGAGTTCGAGTCTCGTCCGCCCCGCCATTTCTCGACGCCATCTCCCGCTTTAGCGAGCCTCCGGGTTCGCTTTTTCTAGCTCCGGTTGGTTACCGCTTCTCCCTTCCGCAAGGGGAGCAATTCCGCCTCGCTGGACCCTCGGGATCTTCCCCGGCCATTCCTGCGGTTATGGGATCCTGGCGGCAGAATGAAGGGCAAGCCCCAGATCCGATGACCGTGGGGCTCGCTTTGGCATGAGGTGAATAAGGAATGCTTGATTTCCTGCGCAGCCAGGCCCGGGGCTGGCTTGTCAAGGTCCTGTTCGCTGTGATCATTATGAGCTTTGCCCTTTGGGGGGTGGGCGACTATTTCTCCGGTCAATCGGCAGTGGCTGTGGCCACGGTGGGCGATCAAGAGATCACCCAGCAGGTCCTCCAGCGTCGCATGCGCTCTGAGCGGGATCGCTTGCGCCGGATCTTGGGAGAGGGTTTTGACCCCGATCAGCTTTCTAACGATCGGATGCGAGCCCTGGCCCTCCAGCAGCTGATTCGGGAACGGTTGTTGGACCTAGAGGCCCGGCGATTGGGACTGGCGGTAGCCAATGCCGTGGTTCAAAATGCCATTCGCTCCCGGCCCGCCTTTCGGCAGGGCGGGAGCTTCAGCCCCCAGCGCTACCAGCGCCTCTTGGATCGCATGGGCCTCGGGCCTCCGGTGTACGAATCGCGTGTGCGGCAGAGACTGGCAGTGGAGGGTCTTCGGCAGTTCCTGAAGCGGGCAAGCCTGGTGAGTGAGCACGAGATCTGGAAGGCCTTCCAACACCAAGGGGAGCAGCGTTTCGTCCGCTATTTTCGTTTGCACCCCTCCCGTTTTGTCGATAAGGTCGATTTGAAGGAAGCCTCGGTACGCCAGTTCTACAAGGCGAACCCGGACCGCTACCGCCGTCCGGCCCAGGTCCGGCTTCGCTATGTGATCCTTGCGCCTGAGGCGGTTGCGGCTCGCTTCGAGCCCTCCGAGGAGCAGCTCCAGGCCTACCTGGAGGAGAATGCGGGTCACTATGGAGACGGGAATCAGGCCCCTGAGCTCGAAACGGTACGCGAGCAAGTGGCCAGCGACTGGCGTCAGGATCGGGCAATCGATTGGATCTTCAAGCGCCTCCCCACTTTCAAGGATCTTTTGTATACTCGGGATAATCTCGCTCCCGTAGCAGAGGAGCTCGGGCTCGATATTCGGAGCTCGGGGTGGCTCCCGAAGAGTGGGCCACTGCCGTCGGAAGTCCCCTCGCAATCGGCCTTCCGAGAAGCGGCTTTCGCCGTCGAGTCAGGCAGTAACAGTCAGGCCATCGAGCTTGGGGATGCTCGCTTCGCGGGGCTCCATGTGGTCGAGCGGCGTCCCCCTTCGGTTCGCCCCTTCGAGACGGTCCAGGGGGAGGTGCGCCGCGACCTACGGCACAAGCGCGCCCGGGAGCTGGTTGCTAAGAAGGCCCGACGGGCGAAAGCGGCCCTAGATAAGGGGCGCCCTCTAGAGGTCCTAGCTCAGGAAAATGGGGTCCCTGTGGAGAAGGCAGGACCGGCGACTCGGGAACAGGCCACTTCCCGGTGGCCTGCTGGCTTGGCTGGTCCGGTCTTCGCAGCCCAACAGGGAGGCCATGGAGCCGTTGCCCTAGGCTCTCCTCACCACGCCGTCTTCGAGGTGGCCAAAGTGATCGCCCCTGAGCGGGAGGCCCTTTCCGAGAGCCGACGCTCGAAGCTGCGTCAGCGGCTCCGTCGGAGCCGTGGCCAGACCCGTATGAGGGCCTTCTTTGATCATTTGCGTGAGCGCTACGGCACCCGGATCCATGAGTCCTTCCGTGCGGGGAAAGATTAGCGGTGACGCTGCCAAGGCGAAGGGTTATTGATTTGAAATATCCAACCTTCACCCGCTAGGGTGCAGAGCTGCTCTCTTTCGGCTGTAGTAGCATAAAGGAGAGAGTCCGCTCCCTGGCAGCGGGCAGGGCACCATGCCAAGCCCCTTTAATTGGCTCTCAAGACAAACTAGGCTCCGGTGTGGAATGCCCTTCTAGCTCCCCGGAGCCTAACTCATTTAGGAGGATGCGCGATGGCTCAGGTCTTCATTCGGTGTCCTAATACGGGCAAGCCCGTGCTAACAGGGATAAGGATGGACAGGGAATTATTCGAGTCGTCTTATCTTCGAAACAATTCCTTCACTTGCCCCGCCTGCAGTCGGGTGCACACATGGAACCAGGATGAGGCCTGGGCAGAGGACTAGGTCCGAGTGGTGTTGATAACAATGGCCTCCTTGTCAACCCGGATCGCTCCCGTGTAATGGACGTTGGCCACTACGGGGGTGTCCCCGATCAGTAGACGCAATAGATAGCGCCGCATAGCCGCCTCCTATTGGAAGTCAAATAGCCCGTCCATCTGGCGGGCTATTTCTTTTTTCTTGTTGTTTCTCTTCTTTTGCCCCGCTTTGTCAATCAACCTAGCCCCTGCCGAGCCGAAGCCCCTCTTCCAAGTTTTGGGGTTTCGACACGTTTCAGCCCAGTTGATCTAGGGCAAACAATGGCAGTATAGGCATTGCCCAGGCCAGAGGCAAGCCCCAAGCCCTTGGCAGGACAGTCGGAGGGGCCGTATTCACTACGGGGGTTCCCCTGTCCGGGGCTTTCCTTGGCTACCACTGGGTAGCCAAGGGGGGATCAATCAGAGGGCTACGCAGTGATAGCCGGCGTCGACGTGGAGGATTTCCCCGGAGATCCCGGACGCCAGGGGGCTAGCCAGGAAGGCGGCAGCGGCGCCGACCTCCTCGGTCGTGACATTGCGACGAAGAGGGGCGCTTTGCTCGTTGTGCTCGAGGATTGAGCCCATCCCCTGAATACCGCTTGCAGCCAGGGTCTTAATGGGGCCGCTGCTGACGGCATTCACTCGGATGCCCTCGGGGCCAAGGC